>NZ_JCACKS010000263.1:0-27922 GCF_059505505.1 Pelatocladus sp.
TACTTCCTCGCCCTTGATTACAGCATCCAAATATTCTTGAGGCACGCCAAGTGCGCTCGCTAAACCCTGAAGTGTCTTACGATTAATTTTGGCTGTAAGCCCCCGCTCAATCTTCCCCACAGAGCGACGCTAGTCCCAGAGGAATTAGCATTACTGAATCAAAAAAATGATGAGAATAGGTTAGGTTTTGCTATATTGCTGAAGTTTTTTGAGATTTATGCCAGGTTTCCTCTTAATAATCAAGAAATCTCCATAAGCGTTGTTAATTATGTTGCCAAACTTTTAGATATTCCCCCAGAGAAGTACTCTTACTACGATTGGCAAGGACGCTCCATAAAATATCATCGCGCTCAAATTAGAGAATTCTTTGGATTTCGAGAAACCAAAGTTAGCGATGCTAAAGAGTTAACTAATTGGTTAGCTGAACAAGCATTAATTTATGAGTTAAAATTTGAACAGCTAAAACTTGCCGCCATAGCGAGACTACGGAATTTAAAACTTGAACCCCCAACAGATTCCAGATTAGAACGTATCATTCGCTCTGCTATCAAGAATTTTGAATCTAAATTTTTTCGGGACATAACTTCCCAACTATCTCACCAATCTAAAAAGTGGATAGATGATTTTTTGAAAGAGAAAGCTTCAGATCAGGAATTAGATGATATCACAGAAGTAAATCATGATAAACAACTGAATAATCCGAGAGATATCCAATTATGTCAACAGTTAGATAACACGAACAACTCAGAAATCAGCACTGAAATTCCCATATTAACATGGGCTGAATTAAAAACAGACCCAGGCAGAATTGGTGTAGAAAGTTTTCAAAAAGAAGTCGCTAAGTTAGAGATTTTTGAGCAATTAGAATTACCAGCAGACTTATTTAAAAAAATCCCTACCAAAGTTCTCCAAGTCTATAAAAGTCGAGTAGTAGTTGAACATCCTCGTGACTTACGCCGTCACCCAGAACATATCCGCTACACACTATTTACAGCTTTTTGTTGGCTCAGAAGTCAAGAAGTTATAGATAATTTAGTAGAGTTACTCATCCAGATTGTGCATCGCATAGGTGCCAACGCAGAAAAACGTGTAGATAAAGAACTTATTCAGGATTTTAAACGGGTTCATGGGAAGAATAATCTCCTATACCAAATGGCAGAAGCTTCTTTAAAAACACCTGATGGTACAATCAAGGATGTGATTTTTCCTGTGGTAAGTGAGGTAACTCTTAAGAATTTAGTGAAAGAGTATAAATCTACAGGGAATGCTTACCGTGAGAAAGTTTATACGGTAATGCGCTCTTCTTATGGTGGATATTATCGCCGAATTTTACCGTTAATTTTAAACAAGCTAGAATTCCGTTCAAATAATGAAGTTCATCGTCCAGTTATTCAAGCGATATCAATACTTAAAAAGTATGCTGATAGTAAACAACGTTATTATGATGCAGGAGAAGATATACCCATTGATGGGGTATTACGTAGTGGTTGGCAAGAAATTATCTTAGAGACGGGAGCAGACGACGAAATCAAAGTTAATCGCATTAATTATGAGTTGAGCGTGCTGCAAGCATTGAGAGAAAAGCTCAGATGCAAGGAAATCTGGGTTGTAGGCGCTAATCGTTACAGAAACCCTGAAGAAGATTTACCTGCTGATTTTGAGGCGCAAAGATTAGAATATTTCCAAGCATTGAAACAACCCTCAGATGTGGAAGTCTTTATTGCTAATTTGCAAAAGCAGATGGATGAAGCATTAACTTTATTGTCTAAAGGAATACTTAAGAACAAATTAGTCACAATTAAAAACACAGGTAAAAGTCGAATTTGTGTTTCTCCTCTGAATCCTCAAAATGAACCTGCTAATTTGACTCGCTTAAAAAGTGAAATTACTCGACGTTGGCGGATGACTAGCCTCTTAGATATTCTCAAGGAAACTGATTTACGAGTAAATTTTAGCCAACACTTTCGGACTGTATCAACCAGAGAGGTTTTAGGCGACTATACTTTACAAAAACGCTTGTTACTTTGTTTATATGGTTTAGGAACGAATACTGGATTGAAGCGTTTAAGCGATGAGATTAAAGGCGATAATTATCAAGATTTACTCCATGTCAAGCGTCATTTTATTCAGAAAGAACAATTACGCAATGCTATTGCCTGTGTTGCAAATGCAATTTTTACTGCCAGAATTCCCACTATTTGGGGAGAGGGTACAACCGCCTGCGCTTCTGACTCGAAAAAGTTTGGTGCTTGGGATCAAAATTTAATGACTGAGTGGCACATCCGCTATGGTGGACGGGGTGTGATGATTTATTGGCACGTTGAGAAGAATTCTGTTTGTATTTACTCGCAGTTAAAAACTTGTTCTTCCTCTGAAGTTGCAGCCATGATTGAAGGATTATTACGCCACTGTACTGAAATGAAAGTGGAGACAAATTATGTAGATAGTCACGGTCAAAATGAAGTGGCTTTTGCTTTCTGTCATTTACTGGGTTTTCAGTTAATGCCCCGTCTTAAACGTATAAATGTTCAGAAATTATACCGCCCGTCAACTGGAAATAATGATGCTTATCCAAACTTGCAACCGATTTTAACTCGCGCTATTAACTGGGATTTAATTCGCCAACAATACGACCAGATGGTGAAGTATGCTACTGCTTTGCGTTTGGGTATGGCAGAAACTGAAGCCATCTTGAAGCGTTTTACTAGGGGTAATTTATTACACCCTACTTATCAAGCCTTGGCGGAATTAGGCAAGGCTGTAAAAACTATATTTTTATGTAAATACCTGCATTCGGTTGAACTGCGACAAGAGATAAATGCTGGACTAAATGTCGTGGAGAACTGGAATAGTGCTAACAGTTTTATTTTTTATGGCAAGGGTGGAGAGATTGCTACTAATCGTTTGTCCGACCAAGAATTAGCTGTGTTATCTCTGCATTTGCTCCAGATATCTTTGGTATATATAAATACTTTAATGATTCAGGAGGTTTTGTCCCAATCACAATGGATGCGGTTGATGAAGTTGGAGGATTTGCGGGCGCTTTCCCCTTTAATTTGGGGTCACGTTAATCCCTATGGTACTTTTCGTTTGGATCTCAATGTCAGGTTGCCAATTGAGACGGGGTGAATGTGTCTAAAAATACGCTTTGTTCGTATATCCAAGAAGCTTATAGTCTGAAAGCCTTTCATAGCAGTACTTTCAGCCTATCTTGCCCCTGGTGACAGCTTCGCTAGATCTACGCCATATAACGAGTCAGTTGCAGACGATATCTGTCTTTTTTGGTAATCGCAATTTCCCCAACTTCTAAACGTCCCTTACCACGAATGGCTATTAAATCACCTGTTTTGACTTGAGAACTAGCTTGAGTGATTTCTTTCCAATTGACGCGCACATCACCACCATCAATTAATTCCACCATTTTACTGCGGGACATGCCAAACCCAGCTGAGGCGATCGCATCTAATCTTAAGGAAGCTTCAACGGTGGTTAATTCTTTTTTCTTCGGTTCTCGTATTTTTAATTCACTTAAGTCAATGCGTTGAGTTTTAACCGGAACTGAACGCACTTGCTTGAGGTTCATTTCTAAAAATTCCACCAATTCCGGTACGACAATCGCCTGCGCTCCCCGTTCGCCTAGTACAATAATATCCCCAGTCTTTTCACGGATAATACCAGTTCCTAACATCGCGCCTAAAAAGTCCCGGTGAGTCGCAGTATCAAAGAGAAAATTACCAGCAATATCTAATGCTGCGATCGCCACTTGAGATAAATCTAAAGGAAGTTCCGAACGTGCGATCGCAATTCTTTGGCGTTCTGCTTGCGGATATCCTCCCCACACCTGTAATTGCACCTCAGTTAAGCGACTAAATATCCGTTGAACTTCCGCCAACTCTGGAGGAGAAACAAAATCTGTGAAGACAACTTCCCAAGTTTTAATCGCCTGTTCTGCTTGATCAATGACACGAGCAACAGTATCTCTATTTTCAATACCTTTTAAAAGTTCTTCTCTTGGTAACATTATTAAATAATTATGTTAATGGTGAGTAGGGGCGTAGACGCGATAACGGCTTCTCCTAGAGTACGGCCGCTCGCCCGTATAGTGGTTAGTGGTGATTTTTTCCATAGACGCGATCGCGACTTCCCACAGGGTACAACAAACAAACAAAACCTACTCTTTATAACCCTGAATATTTTCTGGCTCAAATTGACGTAAAATCCGAGTTGCTTGACGGTGAACACTTTCAGAACCTTGTACCACTATTAAGTATTTACCTTCATTCAAGCGGTTGCGGTAGGGTAAAGCATCGCCACTACCAGCAATTAACCCAACTCCACCACCAACAAATACACTACCTAAAGCACCACTCGCTGCTCCTAGCAATCCCCCTACTACATGATTACCAATTTCACCCGCCCAAGCAAAAGTATCTAACCCGGTGATCAGGCTGAAAGTTGTTCCTGCAAAAAATCCAAAGGGTATTAGCCAGAAAGCCATGAGTCTTGCTTGTTTTTGAGCTACTTCTTTGGGATCAATTAAGCCAAACTCATCGGCACTTTTATAACCCTTACCGAGAATTGTACTTTTTATGCCTTCTTTTTCTAAGGCTAAGTAAGCTGCTTCGGCTTGAATACGGTCTGCTAATACGGCAATAAGGTAATTCATTTATATAACAAAAGTTGTCTCAGTTAAAATTTGCTCTATTTACCAGGGTATCAGTGGTCAAAGTTAAAAAGTAAAAAGTAAAAAGTAAAAAGTAAAAAGATAATCCTCATAAATAAATTGAGGGGAAATAACCACGGACATAGCAACTTCGGTGCGGGAGCATCTCATAGACGCGTAGCGGCTTCTCGGAGAGTAATAAATGTTTTCCTGATCGTTCCATAAATAAATTTAGGGGCTTAGTACCAGCACTTTTTCTTAGGAAGTGCCTTTTGAATGAGTGACTTTTGCCTTGTTTGGTCAAACATCAAAGGTCAATTGTCAATGTTAACTAATAAAAATTTTTGACGGATGGACAATTGACTGTGAATTCTATATTTTTATTCCAAAACTTCATCTAGTGGTTCACAAAAAGAGTTTACACCTTGTTTGAA
Source organism: Pelatocladus sp. (assembly GCF_059505505.1). NCBI lineage: Bacteria > Bacillati > Cyanobacteriota > Cyanophyceae > Nostocales > Hapalosiphonaceae > Pelatocladus > Pelatocladus sp. The sequence goes on from NZ_JCACKS010000263.1 coordinate 5,098, forward strand.
GACATACATCAAAACTGGTGTTGCTAAAATCTGCGGAAATGTAGATATTGATTTTATCTGTGCCATCAAGCTTTGGACTGAACCTTGGAGCAAATCTTCGCGAAATCTCTGTTCACAAATCAGAGTACGCCACTTTTTCGCCAAAGCATCTAACCACTCTGAATTACCTGTTTCTGGTTGTTGTCCAGCTCGAATAGCTAATGTCATTGCTGCATCTTCCAGATCGCCATCACAATCCTCAATTACATCCAGTGCTTCCATCACTGTGGGATATTCTGCGAGTTGAGAGCGAAACTGTGCTATTTCTTGCGCTGTGACTTTTGTCATAAAAACGTTTTCCTAGCCGAGGAATTGACCACTCAGCTTATGTTATTCCAAATTTGACTGAAAAATTCAATCCGTAACTTAGTTGAAATAAATGTATTGATTTTTGTAGTTAGTAGAGGGGTACAGCTGGCCTACACAGATGAACCATATCAGACAACATAGGCGATCGCCTCAATTTTCCTTGTCTCCTACCAAACTCTTCAACGCCAACAAACCAGCACCATAAGCAGGTTCATATCTTGGCAAAATAACTTTGGTAGCAGGAAATTTCTTCACAACAGATGCTGAAAATCTTTCATGCATCTTGCATTCACCTTGCCATACACTTCCAGTTGTGACTATTTCCAAAACATCACCAGAATTAAAAATAGCATTAATAACTGTAGAAGTTGCTTTAACTAACTCTTGCACAGCACCGTCAATAATTTGATTCGCGATTTCATCACCTGCGGTGGCTGCATGATCAATAATTGGTGCTAAAGCTGCTATTTCTTTAACACCCCAACCACGCCGATATATAACTTCAATTAAATCTTCTATATTTGCTAAACTGAGATACTGCTTTAAATCCTCTACAATTCTGGTTTGCATCTCACGTCCATCATAAGATTTTAAAGCCGCTTGCATACCAGCAACAGCAATTTTATAGGCACTACCTTCATCTCCTAAAAGATAACCCCAACCCCCGACCCTTTTAATATTTCCTTGCTGATTTTGACCCAAAACTATAGAACCAGTGCCAGCAGCAACTACAATTCCTACATCATCCCCGATTCCACCAACCAAGGCGATCAAAGCATCATTTGCGATGATGATATTAGATGATTTTAATGACCAGACTATAGGAATACAACCACTATTTTGCAAATAGTCTACAATACTTTTGATAATTTTAATATCGACGGGACGACCAACACCAGCTAATCCCAAACAAATAGCTTCTACTGTGACATTCTCAATTTTATTTAAAGCTGTAATAATTGCAGTTTGAATAGATGTGATAGCTGCTTCAACTCCGATAACTTGATAATTAGATGCACCTGCTTCACCACGATAAATTACTTCTTTTTGATCATTCATTAAGACACAAATTGTCTTACTTCCACCACCATCTATTCCTAAAACATAGCTCATATTATTTGAGATATTAAAATTAAAAAATAATATGGAATGGGGATTGGGGAAGGTAGACTCCACCTTCCCCAATCCCCCATCCTTGCCAAATCAAAACCTATTTTCATACTCAAATACTGCCTGAGTATCACCAGATAAATCAGTGGAAGTACGCAGACGTAATTCGGAATTAAAACGGTAATTAAAACCAAATTGTGGTGGTTCGTCACTCGTCAAAACTTTGAGGGCGGAAAAAGAAATATTACGCGAAACATCAATCCCTGCTTCCGCAGCCAGATCCATTGAAAAAGTTCTCTTTGTTGCTTGTGGATTATCAGGATCATCGGAAGCGACAGTCGGAAACACACGTAGTTCACTTAAACCAAAAGCGTTTCCGATTTGGTTAAAAGTTCGTTGAATATTCAAAGCCGAACCCGCTAAATTCACAAGTCCTAAAGTGCTATCCCCACGTCCTAATGTTTGTACAAAACCACCTCCAAGTAAAGCAACTAATTCTGTTTGATTGCGGGGAGGATTGCTGGTGAGTTCGAGATTTTGGTTGAGTTGGTTAGCTGGCCCATCGATTCTGGCTTCAACCCGGACTGTATTTACAGGTTCAAAGGACGTAATGATTTCATCACTGATTTCAGAGGAAAAAGGTGAGGTAGTTACTTGGGAGGGATTGACATCTAATACGTTAGCAAAAAGGCGGATGTCTAAATCAGGATTTTGATTTCCTCTAAAAGTCGCTTTATTTTGATAACCACGGGCGAGATTAAATTGAGTAGTAAATAAATTTACATCTCCGCCCCGTAGCCGAATAGTTCCTTCTGGTTTTGGATTATTAAGTGAACCATTGACTTTCAAAGAACCAGTAGCGCCAAAACTGAGAATAGGTGGTAAGGCAATTTCTACATTTTTACCTAATACCAACTCTAGGTTATTAAATTGTGTTACTGTATTACTATTTTCAGATTTTTCTGGCTTATTTGTTTTGGCATAAGTAATTTCTTGACCATTATTGCCTGCATTTATAGCGTTGTTAGCTGATTCTGTAATTAGAACCTGACCATTAGCTAGTTTGAGATTACCACCAATTACTGGACTTAAGGCAGAACCAGTAATCTGCAAATTACCACTCACTCCTCCTTGATACCGTCCCTTCAAATTCACTGCTAACTTATTCAAAGACACAGTAAAGGGATTATCTATTTGTTTTTGTGAGTTAGTGAAAATGGGAATTTCTCCCTTAGCCACTACATTTCCCTGACTAAAATTACCATAGAGACTTTCAACTCTAATCCGGTCAAAATCAAACTGAGCCTTTCCTGTGACATCAGTCAATTTTCCTGGTAAAGCCTGCGCGGAAAATGTGGCATTTTTGACAGCAGCAATACCATTGACTATTGGCTGTTCTTTTGTTCCGCGTACAGTAAGATTGACTTGTCCTTCTCCGTTTTCAAAAGCCACCTGATCGGTGAACAAGTTTAAAATTGCTAAACCTTGGTTTTTCACCTGCACATCCAGATTGATTTGATTACTATCTGGTGCTGCACTAGCAAAAGGTAATTTAGCAGGAACACTCCCAGTAATAGTAACAGGTTCTGATCTGGCAACTATGAGGTTACTGCCAAAATTTAAGCGTCCATCGTTATAACTAAAACTAGCAATAGCCGATTCTATGCCTTTTCGATTCAGAGTTCCTTGTGTAACTTGCAATTCTCCTTTGGCTTGGGGATTTTTGATACTGCCTGCTAAAGTTGCTGTAGCGTTGATATTACCTGTTGCACCCACTGGTAAATTGACATAATTACTTAAAATTTCCAAAGGGAAATTTTTCACCCGTAGCTGGCCAGATTGTTCTGTACCGCCAATATTACCTGTAAAGGCAAGCAGTTTATCTTCAGATTCCAGGCGCAGAGGTAATAACCTGAGAATACCATTTTCAAATTTACCGCGAGCGATGATTTGCTCTACTGTATATCTCCGATTGGGTTCGCTTTTTCGTCCCCAGACAAAGTTTTGACCATCTAATTTAAAGTCTGCTGCTATTCCGTTTGCTGTAGCAGTATCAAGATTAATTTCACCGTTAAAAGTTCCTTGTAAATCTGCTAAATCTGGTACTAAAGAAGCATCACGCCGTTGTTGTTGCTGTTGAGCGATGAGTGCTTTAATTTCCGAAAAGCGTCGGATTTGATCTAATACAGGTTGATTTCCTAAACCTACTGGTACGGTGTTGAGGTCACTCGCACTACCATAGGTTGGCGTAGATGTTAAGCGTTGAAAATCTTGTAGTTCAAAAAACTGGAGTGTTGTTAATATATCTTGGATTTCACCTTGCCTGATATTGAGTTTGCCTTTGATTTGGGGAGTTGTAGCTGTGGGTGTAAACTCACCAGTGAAAGCATAGCGACTGTTTCCTTTAATAAAGGCGCTATTGTTCAGGCTGACTTTACCAGCTTCATAGCGGAATTGAGCTTGTAAGCGATCGCCTTTAATTCGACCAAGTTGCGGTTGTGCGATCGCCGCATCTCCAACTACTGCTAATGTATTTTGATTAATTTGAAAATCTCCACTCAGAGAACCTGTTACTTCTCCTTTACCCAAATAAGTATTCGCAGGTACTGGCAAATTCAATACTTTTAAGGGAAAATTTTCGATTTTTGCGGCTAAATTTTCACCCTGTGCTTGACCAGTTGCCAAAGCTTGTTGCCATTTCACAGCGAAAGAATTAGGACGATTATTGGCATCAAGATTGAGAGCAATTTTATCACGCTTGCCAGCGACATCCAAATTTAAACCACTTTCTGGCATTGATTGAATGTTACCATTTAACGCTGACTCAAAAGCCAATTTATTCACCTTTAAGTCTCGTAGTGCTAGTTTTCCTGCCAAATTTGGTACAGGTAAATTACCAGTTATTTGCCCATTAAAATCAGCTTTTCCAGCCAAATCTACAGATTCAGGCAACTTTAACGGCAACTGTTGCAGATTGTAATCTTGGGCTTTGACGTCAAGACTCAACTCCGTAATTTCCGGTATGCCAGCTTGATTAGTATTGGCTAATATGTAACCACTGGCATTTAACCCAGGGGCTGTTGCTCGTTCAACGAGCAACTTTTCTCCATTCCAGCCGACAACCGCACTCAGTGGTCGATCAATCCCCGCTAGACCTTGGGAAAAGCTTACCTTACCTGTTGCCCGTACATCTGCTAAGTTAGAACTTGCCAAATTTCCAGTCACTTGGGCTTTACCGCCAAATTCACCTTCTAACTGCTGCTGAAACCGATTTAATGCCACACCCGCAGCATTCACTACAGCCTGATAGCGACCGTTAGCGACTTGGATATTTGTGGCTGTGAAAGTGCCATTAGCAACATTGAGTTTTGCTTGACCTTGAGCTTGAATTGTCTCTGGTTGAAAGGACTCGACGGAACCAGCGACGTTGAACTGACCAGTGACTGAGCCGTGTAATTGCGGTATTAATGGTGTTAATTGTTGTAGTGGAGCGTTCTTTGCTTGCAGTTGTGCCTGATAAACACCGCTAGCCACTTGAATATTTGTAGCAGTTACTGTACCACTGCTAACAGCTAAACTGGCTGAACCATTTCCACGTAGGGTTTTGAGGTCAAAATTATTTGTATTACCCGATATTTGAAATGTACCGGCCATCGCAGCTTGTAATGCTGGCTTTAAGGCGGGTGCTGGTTTTTTCAGTAAATGCACCAATCTCACACCATCCGCCACAAGTTTGGCAGAAAAACTATTTTCCCCTAGCTGAATATTAGAAACTGCCACTGTGCCATTTGCGACTTTAACTTTAGCATTCTCGGTACGAATCTTAGCCAGTTTCCAGGGTGCGGAACTACCAGAAAGAAACAGACGACCGTTGAAGCGGGCATCATCAAGATTGATATTTTCTAGTTGTTTGGGGTTGACAAAAGGTTCTACTTGTACACCATTAGCATCAGCCACAGCTTGCCAATTCTGGTTATTCCAACTGCCAGCAGCCTGAACTTTACCACCAGCGACACTCAAAGCAACATTACGGAAATTAAGAGTGCGATCGCTATTGACCACAACTTCACCAGTGGCGGGATACTGGGCTTGGGGGGCTTGGAATTGTACTGTTGTTTGCACATTGTCGGTATTACCAGTCATCTGGGCTGTACCAGAGACAGTACCAACTTTTATAGTCGGTTGAGAGTTATAAAGAAGAGCGATCGCATCACCAGGAACATTCTTAGCAGATAAATTAAAATTCAAACGAGGTACTGTCCCTAACTCAACTTTGCCAGTACCCGTTACATCACCACCAACTTTAGCTTTACCTCGAATGTCTTTAAAGACAATGACTTCATCTTTTGGTGCAAACTCAAACTTGCCACTCGCATTTTCAAAATCAACTTTATCAATCTGGGCTGTCTTGTGAGTGGTAACAATGCCTGTAATCATCGGATCGGTTGTTTTTCCTGTAAACTGCAAATCTGCTTGCAATTCCCCAGTTACAGGTACAGGTAGTTTGAGTTTAAGAGTTTCTTGTACATTAGCGACATTGACACCATTCACACGCCCTGCCAACTTATAACCAGCATTGGTGTCAATAATACCGTTAGCGATTAATGGGATTTTGCCGTAGCTGCCGATCACATTGTCAAGTTTAATTTCTGTACCTTGAAAGCGCAGCCTCCCTTGAGAATTGAAAAACGGTTGTGGAACTTTCGGAACTTGAAACCGAACCGTTTGCAAATCAACACTACCAAATAAAATGGGCGGCTGAGTTTGCCCAATTTGAAACTGCATCTGCAAATCGCCATTGACTCGACCAGCTTCTAACACAAGTGGTAACTTAACTAAGCGCGTCACATCAGAGGCTAGTAACTCTTGTCCACGTATTTGTAAATTTGTAGCCCATGTCTTGGGACGAATATCTCCTTTCAAGCCAACATTACCACCACTGTTTGGTTTTCCTGTCAAGTCCAACCTAATTACCTGGTTGTTTTCTAACAGTTGGGCAGTTCCGCTTATTTGTGAAAATGGAACTGGAGAGGAGAGGGGAGAAGATGTGATGACGCCGGAATTACCAGACGTGGGGAGTTTTTGATTTATATTCCCCCTGTCTTTTTTGTCTTCTATATCTCTCTTGCGTGGTGCTAATATCAACTGGGCATTGCGGAACCGTATTTTATCTAAATCTGTTTGAATTAGTTCGCCCTGACTTCGTTTTTTGATCGTGGTTGTCAGCCAACGCCCTTGTTGATCCTGTTCCACGTAAACGTCTGGATTGACTAGGGTGACATCCAACTTTAAGTGATGCTTAAAAACTAACTGTAATGGTTCAAAACCAACTTCTACAGCTTCGACTACAACATGATCTGCATCTGTTGGTGTCGCAGGAATAGCTGAAGCCCCAAACTGTACTCCTGTCAACGAAAATCCTTTAACTTCTCCAAGCTTGACTGGACGATTGAGTGTAGTAGTAAGATTTTTTTCTGCTAACGGTGTTAAATCTTTCTGAATAAAATTCCACAACCGCCAAGCACCACCGACAAATCCTATTATTAAAATGCCACCTAAAGCAACGCCACTACGACCCAACACCAGCAACCATAAACGTTTGTTGCTAAGGCTAAGGCTAAGGATTGGAGATTTACAATTTTGCTGGGGAGACTTACTCATGGGGTTTTAGTTTATTATTAGCCGAGTTGGAGAGGCACACTAATCGTTCATCATCTTAAACATTGACGGGTGTAAGTCGGGAAAAGTTTAAAGGTGAAAGCCTGAGTTCCTTGACATTTTCACCTAGTCCTGTCGAGGTGTAACCTTCAAAGCGTAGTTTTCTTTGTGTCTTAGTGTCTACCCTGCGCTTAGGCGCGTAGCGACTTCTGCAAATAGCCGCTACCGCGTCTATGTAGTGAAAAAATAAATTTTAATTTAACCACAAAGGCACTTCCAAGCAGGAATTGTTGAGATTTGCTGACAAGCAAACCTAAATCCCAGCAACAATTTGTTCATAGTTAACAAACTATGTGGATTATGTGGATTATCGATCCTAAGTTAAAGAAAAAAGGCATTAACCTATACCACTTAATTTAATTTCTAAAATTTAAAATCGGTATACCTAGTAATACTGGTATGGTTAGCATGATTTAAGACAACATTTTAGTATAAATTAATTTAAGTATACAAAATGATATCAATTCACTTTTTAATTCCTGTTGTGGCAATACCTTGAATCAATTGACGCTGACCAAGGAGAAATAACAATAAAATAGGTACAGTGGCTATAGTTACTGCCGCCATTAGCAAAGGCCAGTTATTGGTAAATTGCTGCTGAAACTCAGCCAAAGCTAGCTGTACAGTTCTCAATTGGGGTTTTGTAGTAAATACTAACGGCTTAAATAGATCATTCCATTCACCGATAAAGGTGAACAAAAACAACGTTACCAACGCTGGACGTGCTAGAGGTAAGATTATTTGCCACAAAATTTGTAAACGGTTAGCCCCGTCTATTGCTGCTGCTTCTTCCAACTCTACAGGAATTGTTAAGAAATATTGCCGTAACAAGAAGATACCGAAACCATTAGCTGCTGTTGGTAAAATCAAAGCCCAGTAAGTGTTAATTAGATGTCCCCATTTCAATACCAGAAATATAGGAATCACGAGTAATTGAAAGGGAATCACTAGTGTTGCTAACACAAACAATAGCAATGCTTGTCTACCGCGAAATTTCAGCCTTCCTAGAGCATAACCTGCCAATGCAGAAGTCACAATCTGAAAACCTGTAACAGCCAATGCTACCAAAGTAGAATTAGCAAATGCCAGCAATAATTTACCTTGTTGCCAAGCTTGACGGTAGTTATCTAAAGACCAACCGTTTTGAGGGAACAGAGTAGGAATAGTTCCAGACTGTGCAAAAGATGTCAAGAAAACTACAAAAAGGGGTAATAAGACAATCAACGCCCCTAACAAAAGTATTCCCAAACTCCATAAAGAGGGAGATTTAAGATTCCAGAGTGGCTTGGACATGAACTAAATTAAGATCCAACCATTTGTTTTTTGTTATGAGAGTAAAGCTCATTCTACAGGAGCTACACTAATGCTCCCAGCAACAGCTAATCTATAACTATAAGTGACTTGTTAAGTTAAATTAAACCACAGTGAGTAAAAATAAGGATGTAAGGATGAAATCAGTAAACAGTTATCAGTTATCAACTAGTAACTGGTAATTGGTAACTGATAACTGATTTCATGACTGTAGACATACCCTCCGGGAATTCACACTCTGGGTGTTTTACGCCCTGAGATCACCATTGCCCTACTTTTATAGGGTTAAATACAATTTTGGTATCCAATGTATCATATGTTCAGGAGTGAACGTACAATGCAGCAGCTAGCAAATCAACCTGAAATCGATTTCAAGAGCGAAACCTATAAAGACGCTTATAGTCGGGTTAATGCAATCGTGATTGAAGGGGAACAAGAAGCGTATGAAAATTATCTGAGACTTGCTGAACTGCTGAGTGAACACAAAGATGACCTAATTCGTCTTTCCAAAATGGAAAGCCGTCACAAAAAGGGATTTGAAGCTTGTGGGCGCAATCTCCAGGTAACGCCAGATAGGTCGTTTGCTAAACAATTTTTTGCTCAATTGCATCAAAATTTTCAAATAGCAGCACAAGAAGGCAAAATCGTTACTTGCTTGCTAATTCAATCTTTAATTATCGAATGTTTTGCGATCGCAGCATATAACATCTATATCCCTGTAGCTGATGATTTTGCTCGTAAAATTACTGAAGGTGTTGTTAAAGATGAATACAGTCACCTAAATTTTGGAGAAGTTTGGTTAAAAGAACACTTTGAAGAATCAAAAGCTGAATTAGAAGAAGCAAACCGCCAAAATCTTCCTATTGTTTGGCAAATGCTTAACCAAGTCGCTGATGATGCCGAAGTATTGGCAATGGAAAAGGAAGCGTTGGTAGAAGATTTTATGATTCAGTACGGTGAAGCCTTAAGTAATATTGGCTTCAATACCCGTGATATCATGCGTCTATCTGCCTACGGACTCAGAGCTGCGTAATCCCAAGGTAAAAGTTAAAAGGAATAAGGTTAAGACTTTGACCGTGCCGATTTTAGATGCGTGGATTTTGGATTGAAGTCAATCTAAAAGATTGAAAATCTAAAATCTAAATACTGATTGGCCTTTTAACTTTTATCTGCTCTCGGTATGAATCAGTATTCAGAATTTTTAAGGGTTAGTAATTTTTTTCCACTAACCGCTCTAATTTTAGATGACTGATTGAAGATTGTTTTTTTGGTATAAGACCATTGCTCAAATTCCAAATCTAAAATCTAAAATCCACGCATCCAAAATTCACTGCCACCACGCTTTTAAAAAAGCATACGCCTAATAAAATAGTTCATGTTTGGTCTAATCGGACATCTTACTAGTTTGGAACACGCACAAGCGGTAGCCAGAGACTTAGGCTATCCGGAGTACGCAGATCAAGGTCTAGATTTTTGGTGCAGCGCTCCGCCCCAGATTGTTGATCACATCACTGTAACCAGCGTCACTGGTCAGAAAATAGAGGGAAAGTACGTAGAATCGTGCTTTTTGCCGGAAATGCTGGCAACCCGTCGAATTAAAGCAGCTACACGTAAAATCCTTAATGCTATGGCTCTTGCTCAAAAGCATGATATAGATATTACGGCTTTGGGCGGGTTTTCCTCGATAATTTTTGAAAATTTTAATTTAGAGCAGTTCAAACAAGTCCGCAACATCGAACTAGAGTTTGAACGCTTCACCACAGGAAATACACACACTGCTTACATTATTTGTAGACAGGTAGAACAGGCATCAAAACAATTAGGAATTGAATTGTCGAATGCTACTGTTGCTGTGTGTGGAGCCACTGGAGATATTGGTAGTGCCGTTTGTCGCTGGTTAGACGCAAAAACAGATGTCAAGGATTTACTGCTAATTGCTCGTAACCAAGAACGCCTCACAAACTTGCAAGCAGAATTAGGACGGGGAAAAATCCTAGCTTTGGAAGAAGCATTGCCCCTTGCTGACATTATAGTTTGGGTTGCTAGTATGCCCAAAGGTATGGAAATCGATCCGACAGAGTTGAAAAAACCCTGTTTGTTGATTGATGGCGGCTATCCAAAAAATTTAGCTACTAAGATCCAGCATCCTGATGTGTATGTTCTCAATGGTGGCATTGTGGAGCATTCTCTTGATATTGATTGGAAAATCATGAAAATTGTCAATATGGATGTTCCAGAACGGCAGTTGTTTGCTTGTTTTGCTGAATCAATGCTGCTGGAATTTGAGAAGTTGCATACGAACTTCTCTTGGGGACGTAATCAGATTACCGTAGAAAAGATGGAGCAGATTGGTCAAGTCTCGGTAAAACACGGATTTAGGCCGCTTTTGGTGTAGGGATTGGGGACAAGGAGGACAAGGAATTTGAGATTTTAGATTTGCGATGCGTGGATTCCAATCTAAAATCCAAAATCCCCAATCCCTGATCCCCAATCCCTGATCCCCAATCCCCATTACCCCTTATCCCCAGAGGGGGCCCCACCTTCCCCAATCGCTAATCCCTCATCTCTATTCCTAAAATATGGCAACTACTGAACGCAAACCATTATTGCTGGATTTTGAAAAGCCTTTAGCAGAATTAGCAAACCGGATTGATCAGATCCGTCAACTTGCGGAAGAAAATGGCGTCGATGTTTCTAGTCAAATTCGTCAACTGGAAACACGTGCTATGCAATTACGTGAGGAGATTTTTACTAGCTTATCGCCATCGCAGCGCCTGCAAGTCGCTCGTCATCCTCGTCGCCCCAGTACTCTTGATTACATTCAGGCTATTACTGATGAGTGGATGGAGTTGCATGGCGATCGCTGTGGTTCTGATGATCCAGCTTTAATTGGTGGTGTTGCTCGTTTGGGAGGGCAACCTGTGGTAATGTTGGGTCATCAAAAAGGACGTGACACGAAGGATAATATTGCCCGTAATTTTGGTATGGCAACCCCTGGGGGCTATCGCAAGGCGATGCGATTAATGAAACACGCCAATAAGTTTGGGATGGCTATTCTAACTTTTATTGATACGCCGGGAGCCTTACCCACTGTGGTAGCTGAACGACAGGGCGCAGGAGAAGCGATCGCTTATAATTTGCGCGAGATGTTTAGCCTGGATGTACCAATTATCTGCACTGTGATTGGTGAAGGTGGTTCTGGTGGAGCGCTCGGTATTGGTGTTGGCGATCGCGTACTCATGTTTGAACACTCGGTTTATACTGTGATCACCCCAGAAGCTTGTGCTGCTATTCTTTGGAAAGACGCCAGTAAAGCTTCCCAAGCAGCAGCAGTTCTCAAAATGACTTCCCACGACCTGAAAAACTTGGGTATTATTGACCAAATTTTATCAGAACCAATTGGCGGCGCTCATTCTGACCCTCTTAAGACTGCTCAAACTCTCAAAAGCGCTTTATTAGACAATCTAGATGAATTGGGTAGTTTCAGTGCTGCTGAACGTCGGCAACTACGCTATGAGAAATTCCGCAAAATTGGTGTTTTTACTGAAGTTTCCCACTAAGGATACTGAAATTTTTGATTAGCATAACAGCAATGCTATAATTACCTATGGTTCTTAAAGATTTTTAACAATCTTTTTAACCATAGGCATCGACGTTATTAGCAAATCAACTCAGTTTCAAGAGTGATTTGTATTGTTTGTGCTGTTGGCAATAACCAAAACAAAGGGTGGGGCGTTTGTTCCCAGACAAAGATCCCGACTTTGTTTGGAAAAATAGACTAAGTATATACATGCACTGGAAATGAATAATAGCATTTGTCAGGCATAATTAATCAAATTTTTAGATTTGCTTAATCTTAGGAGTAAATTTAGAGATTTGAATAAAGTAAGTGGCAATGTAATTTTATCTGCCAAAGAATTTGGAATGCATAGCATGAGTTTTGAGCATAAACAACGCGCCCTGATTACCGGGGCAAGTAGTGGTATTGGTAAAGCAACTGCTTTGGCCTTTGCAAAAGCAGGAGTTGATGTTGCCTTGGTGAGCCGTTCTGTTGATAAGTTAGCTGTAGTAGCAGAAGCAGTGCAGCACACAGGAGTGAATGCAAAAGCTTATTCTGTGGATTTGGCTTGTGTAGACCAAGTGCAAGAACAAATTCAGGCGATCGCTCATGACTTTGGTGATATAGATATTTTGGTCAATAATGCTGGCATGGGTCATATTGCTAGTCTGAGCCAGACTTCCCTATCTGACTGGCAAAGAGTGCTAGATTTAAATCTCACCAGTGTGTTTCAGTGTATTATGGGAATCTTGCCGGAAATGCGCGATCGCCAAACAGGCACCATCATCAACGTTGTATCAATTGCCGGTAAACAAGCGTTTCCCAATTGGGGGGCATACTGCGCTAGCAAAGCAGGTCTTCTAGCTCTTTCTCAAACTTTGGCACAAGAAGAGCGTCCCCACGGTATCCGCGTAACTGCTATATGTCCTGGTGCAGTCAATACCGAACTCTGGGATACTGTCGGCGCTGACTTTGACCGCTCAAAAATGCTATCTCCAGAAATTGTTGCCCAGTCGATTGTATACACTGCATTGTTGCCACAGCAGGCAGTAATTGATGAGTTGACACTGATGCCTAGTGTTGGCGTCCTTTAACAGTTATCAGTTATCAGTTATCAGTTCAGGGTAAACACTGATGACTATTCGTCGTTAACTGTTTTCATCGCACATTAAAAAGTAAAAAGTAAAAAGTAAAAAGATAATCCCCATAAATAAATTGAGGGGATTTGTAATGAACGTCTTATTTCTCGCGCTATGCGTCTGGTAGACGCGTAGCGGCTTCTCGGAGAGTAATAAATGTTTTCCTGATCGTTCCATAAATAAATTTAGGCGGCTCAAGACCATTTTTCTTTTTCTTTCTTTTGCTTTTTAACTTTTTACTTTTGCCTTGTTCGGTCATTCATATTCCAAACTTATTCAAGACTCATACCATGACTATTGCTAGCTCCAACGGTTCCAATCGTTTTCAATCTCCTTTAGTTCCCGATTTCACAGAAGCCATTACCAGTAGACCTGATCGCAACACTCATGATGGGCGACAAGCAGAGTTGCATCCGCCGCAAGAAGAACAAATGGAGCAGATGGTGGAAGCAGTGCGGACACTACTGTTGGGTGTAGGAGAAGATCCAGAACGCGAAGGACTACTGAAAACACCAAAGCGGGTAGCAGAAGCCATGCAGTTTTTAACCAGTGGCTACAACCAATCCTTGGAAGAAATCGTAAATGGAGCGATTTTTGACGAGGGACATAGCGAGATGGTGTTAGTCCGAGATATTAGTGTTTTTAGCTTGTGCGAACACCATATGCTGCCATTTATGGGCAAAGCTCATGTTGCTTATATCCCGAATCAAAAAGTCGTCGGATTGAGTAAGCTTGCTCGTATTGTTGAGATGTATTCTCGTCGCTTGCAAGTACAAGAAAGATTAACGCGCCAAATAGCCGAAGCGGTTCAGACTATCTTAGAACCCCAAGGTGTTGCTGTTGTCATTGAAGCCACTCATATGTGCATGGTGATGCGGGGTGTACAAAAGCCAGGTTCATGGACTGTCACTAGTGCAATGGTTGGTGTATTCGAGGAAGAACACAAAACCCGTGAAGAATTCTTCAATTTGATTCGTCACCAAGCGGCGATATTTTAGGGATAGGCGATCAGGGATTAGGGATTGGGGATTGGGGGACAAGGGGGACTTACCAGTTATCAGTTATCAGTTATCAGTTATCAAATTAAACTGGTCACTGTTAACTGTTAACTGATTCATGCCCTATACCCGTTCCCTAACCTCTCAAATAACTCAGCTACTTTTTCCAAATCTTTGTCTCCAGGTGCGCGTTCTACTCCACTGGATAGATCAATACCATTGGGATTTATTTGATTAAGAGCTTCTAAAATGTTATTTGGTGTCAGTCCTCCTGCTAAAAACCAAGGGCAACTGGGCTGAAATTGTTGTAATATCTGCCAATCTAAAGTTTTACCAGTACCACCGAGATGCTGAGGATGATAGGCATCAAGTAACAGTGTATTTACGCAGAGATTGTAGATAGCTGCTTTGTCTAAATCTGCTGCTGCGCGTATCCTTAACGCTTTAATAATTTCTATCTGGGGTAGAGAGTCACGCAATTGTTGACAAAATTCTGGTGATTCATCTCCATGCAACTGCACCCCTGTTAAACCACCATCAATAACAGTCTGCCTGATTTGTTCAACAGACGTGTTAGCAAATACACCTATGGTGTCAATTTGCTTTGGCAGGTTTTCTACTACCGCCCGAATTTGACCGCTATTAACATAACGGGGTGAAGTGTTAACACAAATAAATCCCAATGCTGTCGCACCCAAATCAGCGATCGCTTTTCCTTGTTGTGGTTGAGTGATACCGCAAATTTTAATTCGCATAAAAATTTCCGAGATTTTTCCAATACAAAAAGTTAGTTTTTCCCAGGCAATCTTATAATTTGTGTGGTCTACATCAATTTTTTTCTATAGGAGACAAAAGCTTGATGTCATCAATCTTACTAGCAGCCGCCGCCACAGTTCCTCCAACACCCGAATGGAGTCCTACAGTGGCACTGATTATTAGCATCAGCTGTTTAGTTGTTGTTTTGCTAACTTTCAGGATTGAAAAGCCCAAAGTTGGCCCAAAAATGCCTGGACTACCCTTGAGTATTCCCGCCTTCATCGCCGCTATGGCTTTTGGTCATGTGATCGGCGTTGCTATTGTTTTGGGATTGACTAATATCGGTAGAATCTAGAGCTAACTCAGGAATGAGGATACACCACTTGATCGGATAGAGCATGGAATGGCTGTGGAGATGCGAAGTTTCATCGGAAATTTCGTGTTTCTACAGCTAAATCTATTGACTCAAGCAGGAAAAGCATATTCTTGGTGTTGGTGCTGTCTTGGGATTGACCAACTTGGGCATTATTTAATAAGAAATTTTGGTTTGACGCAAAAGCAGTAGATGTTTAAGCCTTGGGATGGGCTGTGTCTGCTGTTTTTGTTTTGTGAGTTTATTGTGCTTGCCTGTAATTGTTTATTCTAGAAATATAGACGGTTTGGCATAAATGCTATGTATTTTTCGTGTTAAATCTTAATATTTTAGGAAATAAAAATGCAAACAAAAACAAATTGGCGAATAGGGTCTTTATTTGGAATTCCTCTATTTTTAGACCCCTTGTGGTTTGTGATTTTAGGGTTGGCAACCCTCAACTTTGGTGTAGCTTACCAGGAATTAGGGAAAGTCTGGGCTTGGAGTGCAGGAGTAGTCATGGCACTACTGCTGTTTGCATCGGTGTTGTTACACGAGTTGGGTCACAGCTTGGTGGCGCGATCGCAAGGTATTAAAGTTAATTCTATTACTTTGTTTTTGTTTGGTGGGATTGCTGCTATTGAAGAAGAATCAAAAACTCCTGGTAAAGCCTTTCAAGTGGCGATCGCTGGACCAGCAGTGAGTATTGCGCTATTTTTGCTGTTGCGTCTGGGGGCTGATGTATTACCTGATACTAGCTCACTGCGATTAATGATGGGAGATTTGGCGAGAATTAATTTAGTCTTAGCCTTATTTAATTTGATTCCTGGCTTACCTTTAGATGGGGGACAGGTATTAAAAGCAGCAGTATGGAAAGCTAAAGGCGATCGCTTTCAAGCCGTGCGTTGGGCAGCAAAAACAGGACAAATTTTAGGTTACGCTGCGATCGCCCTCGGTTTGGCAGTAGACTATTTTACAGGTGAACTAGTTACAGGTTTGTGGATTGCTTTGTTGGGTTGGTTTGGTATCCGCAACGCCACGACTTATGATCGCGTGACAATTTTGCAAGAAACCTTGCTAAAGCTAAAAGCTAGTGACGCCATGACTCGCGATTTTCGCATAGTTGATGCTAACCAGACTTTACGTTCATTTGCCGATTTATATTTATTAGAAACAAGTCCTGTACAGGTTTATTTTGCTGAATCCGATGGACGTTATCGGGGTATGATTGCTATTGATGACTTGCGAACAGTAGAAAGAAGTGAATGGGAAACCAAGACTGTTGATGCGATCGTGCATCCCCTGACGGAAATTCCTAGTGTTGAAGAGTCAACTAAGATTGCGGAAATTATTAACAAGCTGGAAAACGAACATTTACCCCGTGTTACCGTGCTTTCGCCTGCGGGTGCTGTTGCGGGTATCATTGACCGAGGGGATATTGTCCGAACACTTGCACAAAATCTAGGTTTGCGGATCGCCGATGCTGAGATTAAGCGAATTAAAGAAGAAGGAAGTTATCCACAGGGGTTACAGTTACAAGCGATCGCAAAATCAACCACGAATTCACAGTGATCAGTTATCAGTTATCAGTTATCAGTTATCAGTTAGATAACTATTGCCCGTTCCCTATTCCCCGATTCATCATATCTTGCATCAACCCCATGTCCCGCCAATAAATAAATTTATTGGCTAATAGCTAAAGTCAGATAAATCTGACTAGGACAGTATTTCAGTCCGTTGAAACGGACTTATGCTATTAGCCTCACCAATTAATTCTGAGGCGGGATAGGCAATACGGTTCATATAAGACAAATCGATCTACATTAAACCCTGTAGAGACGTTGCACTGCAACGTCTCTACATGCCCAAAATTATGACGAAAAATTCTTAACCGAACCGTATTGGGATATGGGGTTGGTGCAAGATATCAGATCCCTGTTCCCTGTTCCCTGTTTAAAGATTAACCGTTTTTTGAGTTAGCCATTCATACCAATTTTCTAGCCCAGTTCCGGTTAATGCTGAAACTTGAAAAATCTGAATCTGGGGATTGACCTGCTGGGCATATTCTATACATTTTTGCATATCAAATTGGACGTAAGGCAGCAAATCAATTTTAGTGAGAAGCATAACTTCACTAGCACCGAATATGTGAGGATATTTAATTGGTTTATCTTCTCCTTCTGTCACAGAGAGAATTACAACTTTGAGGTTTTCTCCTAAATCAAATAAAGCCGGACAAACAAGATTACCAACGTTCTCGATCATCACAACTGAATCTAGTGGCGGGTTAAGTTGTTGTAGTCCCTTTTCGATCATGGCTGCATCAAGATGACAGCCTGTACCTGTATTAATTTGGACAACTTTACAGCCTGTTTCTTGAATTTTTTTAGCATCGTTGATAGTCTCTTGATCGCCTTCGATCACACTAATATTTAACTGGGTTTTTAAATCATTAATTGTGCGAGTTAAGAGGGTAGTTTTACCTGCACCGGGAGAACTCATAAGATTTAATGCGAGGATATTTCTACCTTTAAACCATCCTCGATTTTGGGCAGCTATTAAGTTATTTTTAGCTAAAATATCTTGTTCTAATGATATTGTTGTGCTATGTATTTTGGCATGAATATCTGATGCTGTTTGGTGAGTATGGTCGTGACTGTGAGAATGAGTAATGACGGTGCCATCGGGTAAAGTGTGGGTGTGATGATCATGATGATGTTTATGTCCATTGGCTTCAATTGATATTACTGTACCTGTTTCTAAATTAGAGATTTTGGCATCATTATCATCAGAACAACCGCAAGTTACACACATATTTCCTCTATCTCTATTTCTTTAATTTTCAGTTCTTGACCAGTGATTAAATCTATTTGTGTACAGCCACATTTACATTTACCAAAGGGTTGTTTTAGAGGAATTTCTATACCACATTGGCGACATTTACCTAAGCCCGAAATTTCTAAAATTTCTAATTTTGCTTGTTCTAAAACTGTTCCTTGGGAACAAATATCAAAACAAAATCGAATTGCGTCTGGCATGATGGCTGAAAGTTTGCCTATTTCTAATAGTACTCGTTTTACTTTTGAGCCGTGAGCATGTTCGGATACAATTGCTACGATATTTTGGGTAATTCCTAGTTCGTGCATTTTGAGTTTACTAATTTTTTTAATTATGATTGGTAAAAAATGTTTTTGCTGAACAAACCACAAAATTGTAGAGACGTTGCAGTGCAACGTCTCTACTACATACATATTATTAACAAATTCGTGGGAGTTGATCGCCGACAAGCATATCAACAATTCGTTCAGTACCAAAGAAAGTTTTTAATAAAACAATTCCTGCTGGTGAGGAAATTACTTCCCCGATTATACAAGCATTTTTTCCGGCGGGATGGGATTTCATGGCTGATAAAACTACCTCAGCATGTTCATTTTTGACTACTACAACTAATTTTCCCTCATTAGCTAAATACAATGGGTCTAAGCCTAAGATTTCGCAAACTCCTTTGACTTCTTCTCGAATGGGAATTGATTCCTCATCAAGGCGAATTGCGACATTAGAACTGAGGGAAAATTCATTTAATACAGTAGCTAAACCACCGCGTGTAGCATCGCGCATTGCATGAATTTCGGGACAAACATCAAGGATTGTTTTGACTAAATCATGTAATGGCTGACAGTCGCTTTCTATATTCGTTTCTAATGCTAATTCTCCACGGGCGATGAGAATGGCTGTACCATGATTACCTATTTCACCATTAATTATTACTACATCTCCAGGTTGAATATTATGGGCAGAAATAGAAATCCCTGCACGAATTACGCCAATACCTGTTGTATTAATAAATAATTTATCAGCCGCGCCACGATGCACGACTTTAGTGTCACCAGTGACAATTTGTACGCCTGCTTTATTGGCTGCAATTTTCATACTATTAACAACACGGCGTAATGTTTCTATTGATAAGCCTTCTTCTAAAATGGCGCTACAGCTAAGGTATAGAGGTTTAGCACCACTTACAGCTAAATCATTGATAGTACCATTAACGGCTAATTCTCCGATGTTACTTCCAGGAAAAAATAAAGGATCGACAACATAAGAATCAGTGGTAAAAGCGAGTTTATCTCCTTGTTGAATGAGACTCGCTAAATCAAAAGTTGCTTGATCTTCTAATTGTGAAAGAATCGGATTATCAAACTTACTAACAAAAACATCATCAATTAAATCGCGCATTGCTTTCCCACCACTACCATGTGCGAGAGTAATGTGAGTGTCCTGGACTTTGCTGCGACGACGAACTGATTCAATTTTTTGAAACAGAGAATTTTTGTCATTGGTCATTGGTTATTTGTCATTGGTCATTTGTCATTGGTCAATAGTCAAGAGTTAAGAGTTAAACCTAAAAGTTCTAGTTTCAAACCCCAACGTTCTCGTTTTAAACCTAAAAGTTCTAGTTTCAAACCCCAACGTTCTCGTTTTAAACCTGAAAGTTTTCGTTTTAAACCTGAAAGTTCTCGTTTTAAACCTGAAAGTTCTCGTTTTAAACCTCAATGCTCTGGTTTCAAACCTCAATGTTCTGGTTTTAAGGCGATTTCTTCTCCCTTGTCCTCCTTGTTTCATATCTTGCACCAACTTTTCGTCCCGCCAAGAAATTTATTTCTTGGCTGATAGCGAAAGTCAGATAAATCTGACTAGGAAAGTCTTTGAGTTCGTTTCAACGGACTTATAAATTTATTCTCAGGCGGGATATGGGGTAGGTGCAAGATGTAAGTTTTCCCCCTTCCTCTGTTTCTTCAAGCTGCTGTGTATCCACCATCTACAAATAAAACAGCACCAGTAATATAAGAAGATGCATCGGAAGCTAGAAAAACTAATGGGCCAATTAATTCTTCTGGTTTTCCACGACGCGCCATTGGTGTAAAGGTGATAATTTGTTTTTGCTTTTCGAGTTTTTCATGCTCTGCATTGGCACCGAGCATGATATTTTCAAAGTAACCAGGTGCGATCGCATTCACGCGGATATTTTTCGCAGCCCATTCCACCGCCATTACCCTTGTCAGTTGGTTAATTCCACCCTTCGCAGCACTATAAGCAACTAAACCAGGAATACCGACAACAGAAGCAATTGAGGAAATATTAATAATTGAACCACCCTTTTTTTGCTTCATCATCTGCACAGCAGCAAATTGCGAACAGTGAAAATGTCCCTTCAAATTCACATTCAAAATTTCATCCCATTCAGACTCAGAAAGTGATTCTGCGGGTTTAATAATGTCAATTCCAGCATTATTCACCAGAATGTTAACCTGTCCAAATTCATTAGCTGCAAACTGAATTAAATCATTACAACTATCACTTTCAGAAATATCAACGAAAGTTGCACTTGCAATTCCTCCAGAAGCTGCGATCGCTTGGGCGGTTTGTTTGGCTTCTTCAAAATTGCGATCGCCAACAATCACTTTCACACCCAATTCCGCCAAACCCACAGCCATCACTTTTCCTAAACCGCGTCCCGAACCAGTGACAATTGCTACTTTTTCGGACAAATCAAATAGGTTTTTGTGCATATATGATCACCCAGCGTGTTTTGTGGTTCGTTAATCAAAAATATTCTTTAGAGGATGTTTGAAAAGTCATGATTGATGTATCAAATATTTTTTACCCCACCCTAACCCTCCCCTTTACAAGGGGAGGGAACCGGATTTCTCTTGTTTCCCCCCTTTAGAAGGGCTACGGTGTACACACAAATCCTCTGATCCCCCTAAATCCCCCTTAAAAAGGGGGACTTTGATTCTAGTTCCCCCTTTTTTAAGGGGGGTTAGGGGGGATCAAAACGCTACTAGGCAACTTTATAAGACTTCTGTGTACACCGTAGCTTTAGAAGGGAGGGGGGAATAATGTAATTAAAATTACAGCCAATCACTTTTCAAACAATCTCTTAATTCACTAAACCTCCACTCCTTCTTTTCCAACTACCGAAAAACGACCATATTTGTAATAAGCTGCACACGCGCCCTCCGAAGATACCATACAAGTTCCTATTGGTGTTTCAGGAGTACAAGCAGTACCAAATACCTTGCATTCCCAAGGTTTCATCACACCTTTGAGAATTTCTCCACACTGACAAGCCTTATGATCTGCTACTTTTAAATTAGGAATTGGAAACTTCAATTCTGCATCAAACTGGGCATATTCAGAACGAATTTTTAACCCAGAATAGGGTATATTACCCAAACCACGCCACTCAAAATCTTTTCGTGTTTCAAACACAGTATTCATGGCGGTTAGTGCCAATTGATTACCCTTATTATCTACCAATCGGCGATATTGATTTTCAACTTCACAGCGCTTTTCTACTAATTGCTGTACTACCATCCAAACTGATTGGAGAATATCTAAAGGTTCAAATCCTGAAATGACAATTGGCTTGTGATAATGTTGAGAAATAAACTGATAAGGTTCAGTACCAATTACCATACTGACATGACCAGGGCCGACAAATCCATCGAGTTGCAAATCGGGATTATCTAACAGTGCTTGTAAAGCAGGAATCACGAGGACGTGATTACAAAACATGCTGAAGTTATGAATATTTTCTGCTGCTGCTTGGAGGATAGTAAAAGCAGTGCTAGGGGCTGTAGTTTCAAAACCTAAAGCAAAAAATACAACTTCTTTGTAGGGGTTTTCTTTGGCAATTTTGAGGCTATCTAAGGGTGAGTAAACCATGCGGATATCTGCACCTGTAGCTTTCGCTTGTTGCAGATTAGTCTGAGAACCAGGAACCCGCATTGCATCGCCAAAGGTAGTAAAGATGACGTGGGTATTTTGGGCGATCGCGATCGCATCATCTAACCTACCTTTTGGCATTACACACACCGGACAACCAGGCCCATGAATTAATTCTATTGCCTTGGGTAGGACTGCTTCGATGCCATATTTAAAAATAGAATGGGTATGACCGCCGCATACTTCCATAATTTTAATATCTTTATCTAGCAGGCAAGATAATTTTTCTATTTGCCATACTAGCGCTTTTGCTTTCTGAGAATCACGAAATTCATCTACATATTTCATATAAATTTTAGTGGTTATGAGAATAGATAATATTATTAATTAATTATCGAAAATCTCTAATTGTTAACCATGATTTCGGCAATTTCTTGTAGTATTTGCAATGTTTCTTTTGCTTCTTGTTCGTTAATACGGTTCATGGCAAAACCGACATGAACTAATACCCAGTCACCAATGCAAGATTCGGAAGGATGTTGATCATCAACTATACAAGCAATGTTAATTTGACGTTTGACGCCAGCGACATTGACTATAGCTAGTTTGTTATTTTGATCTGTTATTTCGATGATTTGACCTGGTATACCTAAGCACATTTTTTGTTTTCCTATTTTATGAATCGAAAAGATAGCAAATAAAAAATAGTAATATTTAAACCATATATAATACACTGATTAAGTAGAATGCTTTCAAAAAAAACTAGAGCGGTAAAACTTGCTAGAGGAGCATACTCTCAAGACTAGCC
>NZ_JCACKS010000264.1:0-26943 GCF_059505505.1 Pelatocladus sp.
CCACCCTGCCGATCCTTGTTCTACCAGTTCATAAATTTGGCGAAGGTATTGATTGACCAAGAGTATTTAATTCAGCTTGATGGAGAGCAAGCCGAAACACGCGACAGCAGCGAAAATCCTCTTGTTCGAGGTGCGATCGCAGCTTTATTGGTAGGTGGTGTGATGGGTTTTGCTTGGATGATATGGTCTATCTTCTTTGCTGCAAGACCGATAGCAAAGACCGCATTCACCCCAAAATCCACACCAACAGTTTTTGCAGAAAGCGAAAGTGACGAAGCAGCTCGCCTCAAGGCTGAATTGGCATTGCGAAACCAAGCCAGTCGCACCGAAGGACAAGCACAAACCCCATCCCCCTCAGTTCCAAAACACTCCGCTCCTACAAACATTCGCAAACCTGCACCTGTTCCACAAGTTCGTGTTGTCAAAGAGCCTTTACCACCAAGAATCATTCAAGAAAGAGTGCTAGTGCAACCGCCACAGCCCAGAATTACAATGTCTAGCAACAAGCCACTCCGCGTCTATGCTTCCTCCCCTACTCCCAATCCTGTAGAAACTATTGACCCCTTTGAGCAGTGGAATAAACTTGCTACTTTGGGACAGCAAAGAGTTGCAAGTAATAACATTAAGCCTGAAAATCAGCCGTTGGGGCAGGGACAAGCTTTACCCAACAATACTGATGCGACCACCGTTGCAGATAATACCATTGCTCATTCGCCTTCTGCTACTTTCACTAGTACAGCAAAAGTTCCAAAACAATCTTTGGGGGCTGAAGTTGCCACTTCAATTCCTGTCGTTGCAGTTAGTGGCGATGTCTTTAGAGAAGATAGTGGGCGTTTACGCACTCAACCAAATAGCGCTGGAGAGCAAATCCTAACATCGGGGGAGTGGGGAATTTTAAATCGCACTCCTGCAAGTTTTAAACATCCAAACTTTAAACAAACTGTTGCTACGTCTTTGGTTTCGCCATTGCGAGTTCAGATAGGTACAAGTGCAAGAGCTAAGGTTTTAGTGCCAATGATTTGGACAGAAGACGATAAAAACCAAGGGCACTTTGCGGTGGAATTGCTCCAAGATGTTTTATCCACCGACAACCGCGTAGCACTACCAAAAGGAACAATTTTGATTACAGAAGTCGATTCGGTTTCCAAAGCTAACAAACTTGTCAAGCAGAGTGTTGTTGCTATTGTTTATACCGATAGTTCTGGTCAAGTTCGGCAACAAACAATACCTAAAGACGCTATTTTAATTCGAGGAGAAGACAGCCGACCTCTAGTTGCAAAATCAATCGAAGATAGAAGTGCTGCGATCGCACAACAAGATCTTTTAATTGGCTTGTTGGGTGCTGCGGGGCGTTTAGGTGCGGTTTTTAACCAAAACCAAACTCAGTCTTCAACTGTAATCTCCAACGGTGGGTTTAGCAACCAGACAATTACAACCACAGCTCGACAACCAAATGTTTTAGCAGCAGCAGTCGAAGGATTTTTCAAACCAATGCAAGAGCGTTTGAGTAAGCGTGCAGATAAAGCTTCTGATGAACTTGAAAGGCGCTCTAATGGGGCAATTGTGCCTGCGGAGACGAAAGTCTCCATCTTTTTTAATAGTTTCTTTGAAATTTCTCGTTGACTAAGAATATGAGGAGATTTTTTGGTTCGGTGGGTACAATTGCGCTCTTGTGTTTGACCAACGTACTTCCTATTCACGCACAACCAGCTGTATTGACAGTTAGCACTTTGGAAGGAAGAGGTCTGAACTCAAAGGCAATTAACGTTCAAGTTTGGGCTGGAAGAGCTACCGCTATTGATTTTTCCAGGGTTAACGAGCGGATCACCCAGATTTTTCTAGCAGACCCCAGCCGCTTCACCTATGCCACCGACACAGCGACACAAAGCGGTCAAGCAACCACTGTGTTTCTCCGTCAAATACAGCCTTTAAAATTTCCCCATCTGACAAGGGCGAACGTAACCAATTTATTTATCAAGACTAAGACTGAAGATGGTACAGCGCGGCTATATACCTTTAACTTGCTACCAGGAGAAAATTCACCCAAATACAACGGTTTGAGCATAGCGGCGGTATCGGGAACCGAACAGCAACGGTACACCTTGGAGGTTGGTTTATTTCGTCAGGCTACGCTTAATGATATTGAACGCGGTTTGATTTCTGCGGTGCGTCGGGGTTATACACCAGCATCAGATCCTATTGTTGTAAAGATTAGGGAGTTTTTAGCGTTGGCTCGAAATACTTCCGATAAATCTTTAGTGGAAATCGCGCAAAGTGTGAACCTCTCCCTAAGAGTGCTGACGGAACTGGGATTAATGGGAATTGAAGACACAGCCACCCCAACCAGAACTGTACCAAAACCATCACTCAATCAACCTCTAATGCATAATTCGATACCCAAAACAGAATTAATTCGTTTCCGTGAATAGATTCTATCCTGCTATTTTCTATCCACCTTTAATACTCAAATTCTTGGCAAAAAATCCTGCGCCTAGTCTGAGTGCCTACCATCTTCTCTCTACTAGAAAGCTAGAGCAATTACTAAAACACCAAGGTAGTTATACTTCTATCCTTCCAAAAGTTTCGTTATTACACGTATCTATTTATGTATTGTTTATATCTATCGGTTTTCTAATTTCCCTATCTTTTATCCTGTTGTCTCCCCTCTGGTTGGTTGCTGCTACTTGGGTATCTGTTGGTTTGGGCATTTTCTGCGCTATGTTCCCTGTTTCTCCTAAAACATCAGGTAACAAAAACATTTCCAAGTACCGTCAATCACCAACCGAAGTTAAAAATGAAACTGTTTTACGCTTGCAAAAACGCGAAGCGAAACTGCGCCAGTGGATTGCAGACAAGGTTTTACAGCCAATTGGTCGTAGTGAAGCTCCTGCGGGTGTTTCTGAAAAAGCTTTTTATCAGGTTCTTCGGCACGTTTTTCCAAATGCCGTTCAGGGCGTGGCATTCCAAAATCCACAATTTTCTTATCCTTACTCGGCAGATTTCGTGTTTGTACATACAAGCAGTTTAAGTATAGATATTGAAATTGATGAACCTTATGTAGGCAACACCAAAGCTCCCCACCACTGCATTGACCAGGGTAAGGATGAGATCAGAAATAAATTTTTTACCAATGGCAATTGGGTGGTAATTCGCTTTAGCGAGAAACAAGTGGTTAAGTACCCGCGTAGCTGTTGCAAGGTAATAGCCTCTGTTGTGGCGCGAGTAGCTGGCGATCGCACATACCTGTTTCAACTGCAAAGTGTACCCGATTTACCTCATGAACCGATGTGGACGATCAAGCAGGCGAAAAAGTGGGCGAATGTTGATTATCGCAAAACTTATTTACCTGTTTTTTACGGATGATTATGCAACTCCAAGATTTACCAATGCTGTTTGACCAAGCACAGGCTGTTGTTGCCCTGGAAACTCCACTCACCGAGCGGATGAAGGTACTGGAATTTCTACATAAATTAGCCAAAAGTCGCAGCCTGCCTTTATATTTTTGGAATCAAGGCTACTCCCAGTTGCAGCAAATTGATGTATCTATGCGACTTGTGCCAACTGATACTGAATGTACATCAGGGTTCGCTTGGTTGTTGCAACACCGCAATGCGCCGGGGATATTTGTCTTTGAAGGTGCTATTTCCCCAGATGCGGTCACGGGTATTTTTCCGCCGAAGACAGTAGCAATGCTGAGTAATTTGGCTTACGACCTAACTGCAAATAAGGGTCAGCAACTGCTTGTATGTTTAGAAAGCTACATTGATCTTCCAAGAGAGTTAGTAACTTTAGTACCAGTCCTCAGCTATCCCCTTCCCAGTGCAATAGAAGTTCGGCAAACAGTAAGGAACTTAGTGGAGAGTCGATTTGAGTTGAATGTTGATCGCAATTTTGAAATCTTAATCCGAACCTGCTTGGGTTTGCCTATGGGCGAACTGGAAATGTTGCTTTCTCGACAGTCAGGAATTCCCCATTCCCTAGAAGAACTGACTAATGCGGTCTTGGCTTACAAAAAGAGCAAGCTAAAAGGTAGGGGAGTGGAGTTTATCAACGAGCCAGACGTACCGCAAGCTGGGGGTTTGGACTTGTTGGAAGAAATCCTCCAACGAGCTGCTACCCTGCTCAGTCCGGAGGCGAGAAAACACAATCTCCAGTTTCCTAAAGGGATGATTCTTTGGGGACCGCCGGGGACGGGAAAATCTTTGAGTGCAAAGCTGGCAGCAAAGAAAATGGGCGTGCCGATGGTTGCTGCTGACTGGGCGGGACTTGGCGGGGCAACAGCTTACGAATCAAGAAAGAATTTGCGGGAGTTTCTGCAATTTTGTGATGCCAATGGCGAATACGGTTTAGTTTTGTACTTTGACGACTTTGATAAGGGATTTGCTGGCTTTGACTCCAACAGCGATGGCGGCGTATCTCGTCAATTGGCAGGAAAGCTTTTAACCTGGATGCAAGAGCGAACCTCCCAGGTATTGGTGATGGCGACAGTTAACAGATTGGAGTTTTTGCCTGCCGAACTCGTGCGCCGCTTTGACGACATCATTTTTGTAGACCTTCCCCACGCTGGGGCAAGATATGAAATCTTCAAATTGCACCTAGCTAAATATTTTCCGGGATTGGATTTTAGCGATCGCGATTGGTTGCGCTTGCTCAGAGAAACTAAACTCCTAACTCCGGCAGAAATTGCCCTCCTTGTACGGAAAACAGCAGAAGAAGCGTTTTACAGAAATACCAAACAATTTTCTCACCTAGAACTGGGCGGACAACCTCTACAAGTAACTGTGAAAGATTTTTTAGAACAACGGTACAACTTCACTCCCAGCATGATTCGAGAAGAAGATAAAATTGTTGAGATTCGCAATCAAGCAGTTTACGCACGTCCGGCAGCATCGCCTGATAAAAGTCGCTGGGCAAAAGAGCCGGAGGTTTTGTTTGGGAGTTGAGAGGGTGTAAGCTTTACTGTGCGACCTCACAGTCCGGTTAATGCAGTTAAAATTGGATAGTTACGCCTCGTGTCTCAATAGCTCAGGAGAAACGGTAACATGACTGAAACTGCGGAAAAACTCAAGCTAGAACTTTCGCAACTCTCTGCACAAGAACGTGCCGAAATTGCTCATTTTTTGATTCAATCTTTAGATGGAGATATTGATAATGATGTAGAGGGTGCTTGGGATACGGAATTAACTAAGCGCCTAGAAGATATTCATCGTGGGACAGTTCTTGGCGAACCTTCAAATCAAGTATTTTCCGAGTTGCGAGAGAAATATTCGTGAAGTTTATCGTTATCCACACCGAAGCGAGAAAAGAACTTGATGCTACAATTGCTTATTATGAGGATCAAAAAGTTGGCTTGGGACTTGATTTATTATCTGAGGTGGAGAAAGTTCTTGGAAATATTCAGCAAAACCCAAATCTGGGAACACTATACAAAATTGAAGGGGTACGTCGTTATGCCATTAAACGTTTCCCTTATCTTATCTTTTATATAGAGCTTGAAGAAGTTATTTGGGTTGTAGCCATCGCACATGGGAAACGCAAACCAGATTATTGGAAAAAACGAAAGATAGAAATGTAATGCGATTTTTAAGTTTGCTACTATTCAGAGCGATAATTAACTGCCAACCAGCTTTCGAGGTCAGCGAGGATTGTAAAATTTAGTAGTGCTTATCTCAATACTTCCAACTGCTCAATCGGTAAACTTTCTACTCGCTCTACTACTACATTAGGCAGTTGTCCCACCCGTTGATTTAGCAAGCGAAGGACAAGCGATCGCTCTGCCCATTCTCCCCAACTGATAACAATTTCGATAAATTTATTTAAACTCAAAAAATATATCAGCCATTATTCTCAGCCAGCCACCTTTCGAGGTCAGTAAGACTGGTAAAATCAAGTAGGTCCTCACCCAAAGCTTCCAACTGCTCAATCGGTAAACTTTCTACTCGCTCTACTACTACATCAGGCAGTTGTCCCACCCGTCGATTTAGCAAGCGAAGGACAAGCGATCGCTCTGCCCATTCTCCCCAACTGGTAACAATTTCCATAACTCCCTCTTTTTCTGGTTCTTCCAGTCTACCAATTTCTTCTTGAAACCTTTGCTCCTCTTGGCGATTCAACCGCAGATAGGTATCTATAAATCCAGAAATTAATCGTGTCCTCGCTGGGTCTAGACACAATGTTGCCAACAACCGCAAACACTCGGCTTTTACCTTTGGTCGTTCTTCTGGTTTAATTTGCATCTTTGCCATTAAAGCTGCTGCGACTGGGTTGGATTGCTGTACAAAATCTCGCCAATTCAAGCGATTGAGTTGAATGAAAGCAAAGTTAAACTCCAACACCTTTAAATCAGCAAACTCCACCACATGTGTATGTACTTCCTCACGCTGGGGTTCATCAAAAGAAAACACGACAATAGGATATACACGTTGTAAATACTTTTGATACAAGCGGGCAAAATAGAAAAACATACGACGAGCAAAATCTGCTTTCGTATATGATTGAGCCTCGACATGAACCAAAAAGCCTACGTCCTCACCAGCTTGTTTAACTTCTACTAATAAATCAATAATTTTATCTTCACCTGATGTCAAATCCGCGAAATATTCTTGGGGAAGAAAACGAATAAATTTGCGGTCGATTGTGCTGGCAACTTGGGGGAGAAACAACTCAATAAATTCAATGAAAAATGTTGAGAGAAGTTCTTTGAATAATCTGTCGTGGTCGGTCATGTAACAAATTTAGAGAAATTATGCTGCAAAACATAAGTATTAACATATATTAAAATACTACCATTGGGATAGACTCATTTACGTCTTTAGAAAAGCACAACCTTGTATTGAAATAATCGAAAATTATTCATCAAATCAACCTCAATATTGATGCATGAAAACTTTTCGATTTTTAGGCTTACTATTTCTGCCTATCTCTTTAGTAATACTTACCTCTTTTAGCACTTGGCTGTCACTTCCATTTGCAGCACAAAATCCGCCAACAACAGATTTACCTTCTCGCTTGCTGTCCGTTGCTAATAATTATCAAGTTCTCTTACCAGATTGGCAACGCATTTCCTTCGGCACAATGCCTCCCATTCAAAAAAGTGGTTCAATTAATATTGATGGTTTTCTCAAACGCTGGGCGGCAGGAGATACACCCGATAAATATCTAACTTTAGATGATATTGAAGAAGCGTTACGACCGGATTTATTGAGTTTAAATACCATTGCCAAAACTGTCAGCAATCTCGAATTAAACACAGTTGCTTTAGATGCTTTCCCGCTTGTAGAAAAACAAACTCTCCAACACTTAGCAGAGGTCGTACCAAATCTGGGACAGACGAACACCGCACAAATACCGCCCATTGCTGCGCTAATTCAAGCCAATACCCCCAAAACCGATATTTACACTCCACTTTCTACCCTTCTGGCTCAAAATCCAGCG
The DNA here is from genome assembly GCF_059505505.1 of Pelatocladus sp. Taxonomy (NCBI): domain Bacteria; kingdom Bacillati; phylum Cyanobacteriota; class Cyanophyceae; order Nostocales; family Hapalosiphonaceae; genus Pelatocladus; species Pelatocladus sp. Next base: position 7,435 of record NZ_JCACKS010000264.1, read on the forward strand.
TTAGGTAAGCTCAAACTCAACCAAATTGACCTATCATCCTACACAATTTCGGACATCCCCAACATCGATGCGGTGCAGCTATCGAATTTTGCAGGCTGGCAGGATACCTTAATATCTGGCGTACCTGGACTAAATGCCCTGCCCTTAACTTCCTTCCCCATTCCCCTTGCAGAGTTAGGTAATACGGTTGCCAGAATCGATTTTATCTGGGGTAAAGCAGAAAAACGCCGCCAACGAACTATCTCAGGTTCGGATGTAGCTGGTTTTTCCGTTCCCTGTGAGGGACAAGATTGTCCGTACATTGAACTCGACAACTTGGAGAATTTAGGACGCAACGTTAGGGGAAAATTTGAGGGGCGTTCGTGGATCAGTGGTAAGTACCAGCAAGTAGAAGGCGGTTGGGGCTGTTTGAAAGCGATGAATGGCGGCAAAGAACCCACGGGAAGGTTGCCCTATGGCAGTGCTTTCAAGGTTGTTGTGATGGAACCGAATGAAAAAACCGATACCGTTGACACTGCTTTGTTCTTCCGCTTCAAAAACGCTTGTGGCGCTACACCTTATTTTATTGGTCCGGTTCCATTTCTTACCTATAAGGTAAATGCACCCATCTTTATTGGCACTTTAGACAGTCCTCAGACCAGAAGCATCTCCACTCCCACTTCAGCCAAGGATGTGGCGTTAGTTATTCCTGGCGCTAGCAACACACCAACTGTAAAAAATACCGCTCAATTTAATTGTCAGTCTGGTCAATTTTCTCAAGGTGTCTACTTGGATAAACTTTCCAAATCAATTGCTGGTATTGAAAGCAGTGGTGGTAATTACAGTGCTGTTGGTTCCTACGTCTGTGCCGAGGGTGGGAGTAATTGCGGAGTATCACTGGGTAAATATCAGTTCATGAGTTACAACAAGTACACCCAAGAACAAATTGTCCAAGTCTCTGGTGGTCAAGAATTTTTAACAAAGCTTTCTCAAGGATACCAGCCCAGCGACCCGGAGGTATTTCAATTCTTTCCCCCAGCTGCCCAAGAAGCAGCTTTTCAAAATAGTATCGCTGACAAAATTAATCTCACATCCAAGGAAATTGATCCTACAACTGGGCAAAATTTTTCAGGAGAACGCCTAATTGAACGAGTAGCCCAAAAGCACTTTGGTGGCGATCGCTCCCAAGTGGATAGCAAAGCAAAAGATATATTTGGCAGACTTTCTCTAAAAAATTACAGCGAAGATGTCTTAAAGAGCTACAAACAAAATTTTCAACGGTGTTAACGTTCCTGGCTAAAGGTAACTAAAGATGAAAATTATCCCCATTCCTAACAATAAAATTGTGCGTTTGGTACGCTACTTTCATTTTAGTTTGGGAATTGTTCTAATGATCAGCGCCTTGTTGTTGAATGGCTGTAGCAATACAAACACTACTGAAGTTGGGCTAAATTGGCATAACGCCCGTAAAATACCAAAATCATTAGTAAATTTGGCTGTATCGGAAAATACCTCTTTGCTGCCAGTTAAGGTAAGTTCTATTAAAGTTGCTACTATTCCAACTCATGATAAGGACAAGCATTTGTATATCTTGAACTTCAACTCTCCCGATTTGTGTGGAAGACTGGGATGTTTGTACGCAGGTTATCTGAGTCAAGATCAAGGGCAGTACAGTAGTGTAATGAATCTTTATTTACAACCTGATTTACCGCCTGGGAAACATTTAATCAGCATTAGTTCAGATAATTTTACTAACACTTCAAATTTACCTTGTTTGGATATTCAACAAATTAATTTTAATCCTATTTTGCAAGAAATAACTTATTGCTTTGATGGCAGATATTATCAACCTGTAAAAAATACTCTCCTCAAATTACCCGTCAAATGAACTACCGATTTTTATTAACTTCAGATATTACACAGCCCCCAAATCAAACCGTGTTGGAACAGCTGCCAAAGAATGATTTTCAATCGGGTATTGACTTTAACGGGCTACTGAAAACTTTTGCTAATCCAGAAGGACTGGCAATGGTAGGAGGTTTAATATTTCTAATTCTTTTAAGTCAATTTACTAGTGGTAAAAAGGGCAAAATTTCTACCGGACGGCTGGTAGGAAAGGTAGAAAAACTAGCAGCTACTAACCTTGCTCTTAAGCAAATTCAAGAGCGTAAGCACAATAAAGTATGCTTTTGGTGCGGCTCACCCCGTTATTGGTTTTCGGGAAAACTCAGGGGATTTGGAGCCAGACTTCAAACCTTCCTGGGTGCATCACCTACAGTTTGGATTCCCCACGCCGAACGTTCTACCTTAGTCCTGGGCGCTCCTGGTTCGGGGAAGACTTTTGGTACGATTGACCGCATGGCTCAAAGTTGTATGGCACAAGGTTTTCCGCTCATCGTCTACGACAAAAAGGGCGACCAGATGAAGTTGCTGGCACCATTGGCGGCGCGGTACGGTTACGACGTGCGGATATTTGCTCCTGGCGAACCCTACAGCGAAGTGATTAACCCGTTGGACTTTATGGAGAATCAAGAAGATGCGGTGACAGCAGCGCAAATTGCCCAAGTAATTAATGCTAATGCTGGTAGTGGCAAAAGCGATGAATTTTTCTCTAAAGCTGCTGATTTACTAGCAAAAGCGCTAATTCAACTCGCTAAGGGTAGCGATTGCCCAGACTTAGCAACAGTGTACTGCATCCAGTCTGTTGATGACTTTATCAACAAGCTGTACGCCGCAGTGCAAGCGGGTAAAGTTTCTCGCTGGGTTGCTGCTTCATTTCAACAATACCTCAAGGCCAGGGATAGTGAGAAGACGATCGCAAGTATTGACACCACTACTGTGGGGATATTTTCCGCTTTTATTCAGCGATCGCTACTTCCGTGTTTCATTGGCAAAAGCACCATTCCCACCAAACTATCAGGACGGCAGATACTAATTTTTAAGTTAGATGATCCCAGACGTGATGTGGTAGGACCTTTGCTAGCTGCTGCTCTTCACATGACAATTGTCAGCAACCTGTGTACGCCCCGTTTTGATCCAATTGGAATTTTTATTGATGAGTTACCTTCTTTGTATCTAAAGGCACTACCCCAGTGGATTAACGAGTACAGAAGTAATGGCGCGTGTTTTGTCTTGGGTGTGCAATCTCTGGAACAGCTTGCTAATGCCTACGGAGAGAACTTAGCAGCTGCCATTACCAGTGCTTGCAGCACCAAAATTTTATATAACCCTGCCAACTATTCCACCGCCGAAAAGTTTTCTCAGTCCTACGGCAACAAAGAATTTATCATCAAAAATAAATCTATTAGCGATTCTAAAGAAGGGCGCACTACCACTTGGGCAGATAATATACAAACAATGCCCATTCTTACCGCAGACGAGATAATGCGCTTTCCTCAAGGTAAATGTGTAATAACCAACCCTGGCTATACTTCTTCTTCTGAGGGTTCTATTCCTTACCCCTTAACTATTCCCATTCCCAAATCAGACCAAAAGCAAATTGAAGAAAGCGAGAAACTTTGGTCTCAACAGTTGTGTCCGCGACTGATTGCGCGTTCTCCTCAAATTGACCTAAACCAGCTAGATGAAGCTATAGATTTAAGGAAACAAATTGCGGAGCAGCTTTTAGCTACTGGACAGTTTTCCAAAACATCGCCTAACCAATCAGAGTCAGAAGAAATAGAATTGTCTTCTCCAGCGTCTTCTGATTCTCCTTGGTAGTAGTTTAGATAGCTGTGCTTAAATACTGCCATCAATATTGGTAATCATATGTCATCAAACCTTGAATATACAAATACACATCTTGTTCACTAGTTGCAAATTCTATTAAGCGATACTTCCGTAACACCACTCATTTTCTTATGATTTCTAAATGACTCGGTTATAAATATACACTTAAACTTGATTTCTAAGGTTTTTTCGGAATCATACTCATTTTTTCGTGTTTATTTTTTGCCTAACAATACTTTCGTTGTTACTTTAATTAATATTGCTATTCTTGAATTTGACTGGAGTGTTTCGGCATTTACTTAGTTATATGAATTACTAATATATTTTTTGTTTTCAGAGAATATGGCTATCTATTGTCTTTCTATTTTGTTCATTTGTGACAAAAATAATGTATAAAACCAAACTATTGTTATATTTATTTTTACACTAACTAAAATTATCCAACTATCTAAGGTAGTATCTTTTTATCACTTTTGATAGATTCCACTTAGAATTTATTCTTGGCAAACTGTCTTAAAAGCTTGGAATATATAAACTCCACAAACATTGCAATTGTTGCCACATAAACCAAATAATCAATGAAAGCCAGCCACAGCAATCATTGAAATTATTTGAGTTATGAATCGACAAAATCTATACAGTAGATAAGTTTGAGCAATTTTGGAGGTTACTAAGTACAGATCACCATAAATGAAGTTTGGAATTCAGTTTTGGAATGAGCAGCAAAACGTGTGATTGCAATTTTTATTTTCGACCCCTTTTGGCGGTGACGTGTACTAAGCGACAAATCTATCTATTGTATTTGTGGTTTCAAATTAAAGGGCGTATTCCACTGGATACACATCTACCAAAATTGGGCAATTGGGCAATATATACCAAATCATTTGAATTCAATAATACGACTGTCTAAGATTTAAAAATAAAAAAGGAAGTTTGTATTATTAAATTTAAAAATTTTTATTGGATTTTTGCCTGTAATTAACAATAATTAGCCAAGGCTTGTAGTCTAGTTTATTTACGTTGCATTGATATAAATATAGGTCTATTCTACAAGCAAATATTTAAACCAGGATGCAAATATCAACACTTAATAGTCCTTTATTACTGGAGGGCGTGAATATTTCATCATTAATAAACTTGATGAAATTTTTCACACGCATTTTGGAGATGACACAAGAGAATAACTTCATTCAAGACTCAACTTTACTACTTGCTACAGAGCGAATTAGAATGAAACACAAAAATTTTAGAGTTATCGCCTATAAATTGCCAAATGGACAAACTGCAATTACTGTTCGCCAAATGGCTGTAGCTGTCCAGAAACCATCTAAGAATGCTAAAGAGTTTCTTAGAATAACGGGAGTACGCCCTTGGAAAGTTCAGATGCCAAACCGTTGTATTACAGATATGATTTCTTTATCAACTGTTGCTGCTTATTGGAAACATTTGAATGAATCTGGAAAAGGCAATATACAAACCAGATTGGGTCAACAATTGTTGATTGATTATCTAGCAAATCAAGCAAATCATTTAACCGAGGGTTCCTGATAAACAAACTCACCTCAGAGTATTTGTCCAAGCTTATTATCTCGGAAACTTTTCTCCCCTGCATTTGTAATATGCAGTGATGTTATAAATTACGAGGCAATTTTTGCTTCATCTGTGCTACTTGCCCATCTATCTGCCAGTCCCCTCAGAATTTCCTCAATTTCGTGATGACTAGCAGACAAAACTCGTATCCGCCAAGAAGTCTCTCCCTCACGAATCTTCAGCCAAAAACTATCTTGGAATTCTTTCGGCATACAAGCCAGCAAGCTAAAAAATTCACCAGCTTCAAGGTCTAGTTTGCCTGTTCTAAACCGACTGAGCCGACTTTCGTGAATTCCAGTCCAGGCGCTCACTTGCTTGGCTGAATAATCAAAAGCCAACAATAACTGATTAAAAATTTCTCTGTGCTGGCTCATAGTAACATATCTTTACTTTACTATTGCCAATTCGGCAATTTTATATTTATATAATTGCTATATTGGCAATTTTGAGTTTTTGACGTGACTTAACTCATTAATGAATGGAACATCATGAGTATCCACATCATAGCACCTTTCACATCTACAGCCTCACCCAAAAGGTATGTAACCATTCAAGGAAAGTTTGACCTCCTTCAGCTAACACATATAGATGAAGTGGAAGTCATGCGCCAGGAGGTACAGCCATGACAACTAAAAGGCGCACTATTCGCCGTCCACAACAATTTGAGGAATCAAAAATGGAAGGGTATTTTATGATTTCTAAACGAGATGCTGCGATCGCTATTGTTAACAAGCTAACAGGCAACCAATGCCGCCTTTGGCTTTACTTAATGATGATTGACCCATTTGCTGACTATACACCAGGCGGTGAAATTAAATATCATGATTTACCTTCAATCGCAGATATTGCAGTGACTATAGGTAGTTCACCAGAAACAATTGAGAAGGACTTGAGGAAACTTCGCACTCTTAGACTCTATGATTACCGAACTGTGACGGTGCAGGGTCATAATTTAACATCTGCTAGAGCGAAAGCAGAAGCAGAACGACTATCGAAAGAAAAGTCAAAAATAAGCTCAAAACCTAGTAATAATAAAACTTCCGCTTATTTAAGCTCCCAGGAAGATTATTTAAACCCCGACGAGGATTATTTAAACTCCAATGAGGTTTATTTAAGCTCCAACAGAGATTATTTAAGCTCTCAACAAAGTCCAGAAACTTTGCCAAGCAAACATTCCAGCGCTCCTCATACTATTCAGACTTATACAGACTTTATTCAGACTCTCTCAGAAGAAGAGCGAGCGAGTTTTTTGAATTTTTGCAAAGAAAAAACGAAGAATTTATCACAACAGATCAATGACATTGAGGCGTGGCTAGCGCACAAAAACAAAGCCGGACAAAACCGTTGGCAGGTTTATTACGAACAATACTTGGCAATGCAACATAATGCTGCCACTGTTCAACAATCACAGTCGCAGCCGTGCGACAAAGCAATGAGGCAGTTTCAACAAGAAATTGAACAGCAGCATCAGTTTGCGGTGCGAGCTTGGAGGGACAAATCATGATTGATAAATTACCTCCCCAAAGTATTGAAAGTGAAGAAGCCATTCTTGGTGGGATAATGCTTGACCCAGAAGCAATTAACAGAGTGAACGATGACTTAATTCCAGAAGCCTTTTATATCAGCGCCCACAAAGATATCTATCAAGCAGCATTGCGCCTCTACTGTTCAGGTAAACCTACAGATTTACTCTCAGTTACAAATTGGCTTGCTGACCACGATCTACTAGCCTGTGTTGGCGGTAGAAATAAATTAGCAACGCTTGTAGACCGCACCGTATCAGCAGTCAATATCGACGCGATCGCCGCGTTGGTAATGGAAAAATACCTGCGACGGCAGTTAATATCGGTTGGCAATGAGATTGTACAATTGGGCTACGAGACGGAAACCGAGTTACCAACAATTCTTGACCAAGCAGAGCAAAAAGTTTTCCAAGTTTCTAACCAAGGATTGTGTTCAAACACCGAACATAACAGCATGATTAATATTGCTGCTTACCAGGAATTGGAGTCCGGACGGCCCATTTATCCAACAGGACTGAATGAACTTGATAAGTTGATGGTGGGATTTGAAGGTGGCACACTCACCATTATTGGAGGCAGACCGTCAGTTGGAAAGTCCCAAATTGCTTTGTTCTTAGCCCTCCAAATGATATTGCTGCACAAGTTGCCTGTGATTATTTTCTCGTTGGAGATGACCAAAAAGCAGTTGGAATATAGGCTGTGGAGTTTAATTAGTGTAACTCCCCAGTATAAAGATTTCAATTTAATTCCACTTTTGAGCGATCGCATCCGCAGACATCGGGCAGGATTTGAACCTTTAGTTGATTGGGAATTTGACAGCATTGCTCAAATTGTCGGCATTACCTCAGAGTTACCGCTATATATAAATGACAACCGAGGGGTTACGGTTTCTGGAATTGCTTCCTCTTGCCGACAAGTTCAAGCACGTGTTGGAAAGCTAGGGCTAGTTGTAGTTGATTATCTCCAGATGATGGCTCAAGACATCGGCAGCAACCGCAGCTATGAGCTAGGAGATGTGGCGAGGGGAATTTACAAAATGGCGGGAGATTTAGATGTTCCCGTATTGGCACTGTCTCAAATCTCTAGGGCAGTTGAGGGAAGGCAAAACAAACGCCCGATGATGAGCGATCTCAGTCAGTCAGGGATTTTAGAGATGGTTGCAGACAATATTATCCTCGCATACCGAGATGAGTACTATAACCCAGATACTGCGGACAAGGGAATTCTAGAACTAATTGTGGCTAAGGCACGGCATGGCAACACCGGGGTAGCGACAATGTTCTTCGACAAATCCTATGGAATTATCAGAAATCTTGGTTAATGGAAAGATTGCTGTCATCCAAAAATCTCATGCAGTAAACTTCTTTGGAATCGAAGAAATGGAAACACAACTGCATCCAGAAGTTTTAGCTACCTTAATCCAACCTGCGTCAAATGTACGTGATGAATTTTCTGTATCATCTTCATCACACCCTATCCTTCAAGTTGACCCAGAGTTTCAAAATCTCATTCCGCCTTTATCATCTGAAGAAAAACTGCAACTAGAGGCAAACTTACAAGAATTTGGCTGTATTGACCCTCTGGTAGTATGGCTGGGTACTGGTATCCTCCTAGATGGTCACAACCGCTATGAAATTTGTATCCGACTGCAAATTCCTTACAAGATAGTAGAAATTGAGATTACAGACCGGGCAGCAGCTATCTGTTGGATTGCCAATCATCAATTAGGGCGACGCAACATCACACCAGAAACTGCAAGTTATCTTAGAGGCAAGCGCTATATAAATTTAAGGGGAAATCGTGAGGATAACTTGAAACAGAATTTACCGAACGGAAAAAATTTCCTATCGGTAGAGGATGACCCCCAACAGGATTTACCGAAGGGAAAAAATCCAATCAAGGTAGATGTGGCTAAAAGTTTGGCACAACAGTACAAAGTGAGCGAGCGCACAATCAGGAATGACGCTCAATTTACTGAGGCACTTGATACTTTAGTTACTGCATTCGGTGAAGAAATAAAACACTTACTTTTGACTCGTAATACTAGGTTGACCAAAAAAGACATCTTATTGCTAGCCAAGGTTGTGCAGGAAGAAGGGAAACAATTGGCACAAAAGCTACTGGATAAAAAACTGAATAAATGCGATATTGTTCAACAAATTAAGAGTAAGCAGCCCGTACCCAATCCACATTTTGTTGGTGAACTCTGCCAAATTATTGGCAAAGGCGATCCGGAGTTAAAAAAGTTTTCCGGGTGCTGGTGCATAATTATTGAGGTTAACACTTACAGTTGTGCTGTTCAAACTTACAGAATGGACTTTCCTGCTGTCAAACTTGAAAACTTAGAACCTGTATATACTCCGAATGAGCCAACAGCTGCGAAAAATTGCGATCGCATCCGGCGACTAACTGACGAAATTTACAAAGATTTTGAGCCAACCCATGCAGCTGTAGTGGAAGTGGTGGGGAGATTAGCAGATCCTGGGAGTCTCACCTCTAAGCAGGAACGAATACTGGCTTTCTTGGAAAATGAGTATAACTTGTAGTTGATGATCCAACGTTTAAAATTGGATTGCGATGAGCGCCTTGATAAACTGGAAGCAGACAGTTTGGAGCAGAAAATCATGACTGTTGCGCGACCCTCATCTCCTACATTAGAAGAGTTTCTCAAGCTACCAGAAACAAACCCTGCTAGTGAGTACATTGACGGCGAGATTATCCAAAAACCAATGCCGAAGACCCGCCATTCCCGACTTCAGGGTAAATTGATTAATGTGATTAATGAAGTTGTTGAAGAGAGGCGAATTGCCTATGCTTTTCCAGAATTACGGTGTACTTGTGGAGGTCGCTCGATAGTTCCCGATATATTCGTTCTCAGGTGGGAACACATTGAATTTGATGAGAATGGCCAACCTGTTGATGATGTGTTCGTTCCTCCAGATTGGACAATTGAAATTCTCTCTCCCGACCAAAGTTCTAACCGCGTTACTGGTAATATTCTGCACAGTCTCAAACATGGTTGCCAACTCGGATGGTTGATTGACCCAGACGACCGTTCAGTTTTAGTTTTTCAACCAAAACAACAACCAGAATTGTGTCGTGGAACGGATAATTTGATTGTGTTGGATGGAATTGACCTAGAGCTAACAGCTGCTCAATTATTTAGCTGGCTCAAGATGAAGAAGTCGTAAGTGTTAAAGGTCTAATTCTGCACCTTTGTGGTGCTTTAAATAATTAACTTGAGACTTAAGTATGCAATTTTGCTGTTGGGAGTTACTCAAGTTAGAAACATTAGCAGATTGGCTTTTTTGGGCGACATTGTGGCCGTGGGAATCCGACGTATACATAGATAAGTTTTGAGGATGATTTTGAATTTTGGCAATTAACGTATTTATTGACGTTTGCTTGTCGTCTTGGCTGTTACTTGTAGCACGTTGGACTAACGCCAAAACATCTCCTTCCAAGTCAAAATCGATACCCCGTGCCAAAAGTCCTTTGAGAGTGCAAGCCTTTCCATTTCTACCTAATTTCCGCGCCTGGAAAGCAACCCCATCTGTTGAATAAGAAATACCTTGGATGATCCCCTCCTTGGTAACTTTTACTTTAGTTTCCACACCTGCTGTTTGCAGCTTCTCAAGAAATTGGGTCATCGTCATTTCAGGTTGGATGGTAGTGTTTATTGCATCCTGAATTTTCTCTACCGCGCTATAGGATGATGGTTTATTCCGTAGCCGCAGTTCAAATTCTTGTCGTTCGCGCATCATCCGTCGCTTTTGTCCAGTAGAAGGTGCTGTATGGTCTACTTCCCAAGAACAGGGTACGGAAGTTAGGTTGAACTGGGATTCTAGATTTCTCAGAACTTTTTCCAAACGTCTTTTATCCCACCAATCAGATACACATTCACCATCAATATTGATGCGACTTGCGGCGATGTGCAGGTGGAAGTGGTTACGGTCATTGTGGGTGGCGGCAAAATAGAGACAATTATCAAAACCCATACCCAAAAGCGTACCTTCGACAATTTCCTGTAGCTGTTGTTGATTTGGTCTTTCTCCCAGTGCAAAGCTAAGAGAAATGTGACTGACGGGAGATTCTACTCTGGGGTTGAGTTGGCGGGTAGCTGCAAGTTGTCTGTAAAAGTCTTGAGGAGTTTCTCCGGCGAGGTTGGTACAAAGAAGTTCTGCTTCTTCTTTTTCTAAGATGTATTTGGTGAGTCCGGCGAAGCTTTTACCTTTTTTAATCTTCCCAATCATTGCCCAAAGATAGTTCCTCGTTTGTTTCTTCGTCACTCCCTAAAAGTAAATGTAACCGCAATTTATTAATTTGTTTGGTTAACTCTTCAAAAAGGATGGGGTCGATGGGTGGTGGTATTAATCCGTTGGCGATCGCACTATTTTGAGCTTTGGCTATTTGATTAATCTTTGTGCCTATGTTTAACAGCTGCCAGTAACATTGCCAGTTTGCTTGGGGGATAGTTTTGATGCGACACCCAGCCATAGAACGCCTGACTAATTCTGCTTTACTGATACCTGAAGAGTCGGCTAAAGCTTGCCAATGTTCATTTTGTTCTTTTGTGAGCAGCATTTCAAACCGAATTGTGTGTTGTTTGGGTTTGGCTGGCATTTCGATAGGTGGGTGCAATATTTTCCCAGCTTGGCAAGTTTCTAGCTCCGCTGACAACTATCAAAAGTGATATGCATCGATAAGGAGTGCAATTGTTAAAACTAAGCTGATTTTAGTAAAACCAGCGTAATTTTAGGTAGCTTGAAGTTTAAAACTATCAACGTTCCTTTCTCAAACCAAAATCAAATTGTTGTTCCAGCCTATGTTGTTCTTCTATTAACCATTGTTTAAGGGTCTCTTCTGAAGGAAGCGCAACCATATAGCGCGAAACAAATAATTAATTATCGAGTCCGGCTGTTGCATAGTGAACGGCTTCTGCATCTTTTTCAGCACAAAGAAGAATTCCAGCAGGAGGATTTTCATGGGGATAAGCAATATTTTCCTTCAAATAGTTAAGATAAAAATTCATTTGTCCGGCATAATCGTGTTTAAACTTTCCTAGTTTTAAATCGATAGCAATAAGGCATTGTAGGGAGCGATGGTAGAACAGTAAATCGAGAAAGTAATGTTCTTCCGCAACTTTAATTCGGAATTGGCGGTCAATAAAACAGAAATCTCGACCTAATTCATGCATAAATTCTTGCAGATGATTAATTAAAGCTTCTTCGAGGTCAGATTCTGAATAAGTAACTCGTTCTTCTAACCTTAAAAATTCCAAAACATAAGGGTCGCGTAAAAGATTTTCAGGACTTTCTATAATTTGTCCTTCATTTGCAAGTGTCAAAACAGCTTCTTTATCTTTAGATAACCCGACCCTTTCGTAAAGCATACTGTTCATTTGGCGCTTTAATTCTCGTTTAGACCAGTTACTTTTGATGCACTCTAATTCATAAAAAGCTCGTTTAGTAGTATTGTCAATACGAGTTAATTCGAGTATGTGCGACCATGATAGGGTAGAAAATAAACGCTGATAATAATTGCTATTTTGCCAACTTAGTGAAGGATTCTGTAATTCACGACTTTGAAGGGCTGGAAATAAGTTATGAGGGACTAATTCAAATTCGGCAGCCAGTGTCTGCCGAATTTGAAGTGTGTTAACTGATATACTAATGATGGGCAAAAAAGCATTTTCTGCTTGTTGTTTGAGCCAGTTTAAGCCAACTTACCCATCATTCGAGAAGTTGTAGATAGAGAAGAAATCAAAACTGAAATTGCTTCTTTAAGCGAAGCGTATAAATTAGAAATCCTCAACAGTATTCCAGAAGACGAGGCAATCACCCGTTACTTTATCGGTAATCCCGATACTGGTAGATCAGAACCATCTTTATTTGCATCAGTTATTATCCCTCCTGATGATTACTGGTGGGATTTGTGTGCAGGGCCACATTTAAACTTCACAGGTGAAATTAACCCCGATGCCTTTACTTTAGAAAATATTGCTGGTGCTTACTGGCGTGGCGATGAAACCCAACCAATGCTGCAACGCATTTATGGTACAGCTTGGGAAACAGCAGAACAACTGCAAGCATACCTCAAACAAAAACAAGAAGCACTCCGCCGCGACCATCGTAAATTAGGACAAGAACTAAAACTTTTTAGCATTCAAGAAGATGCAGGGGGAGGCTTAGTATTTTGGCATCCACGCGGAGCAGCTATCCGCTACATCATAGAAGATTATTGGCGCAAAGCTCACCTAGAAGCAGGTTATGAATTACTCTACACCCCGCACGTAGCAAATTTAGATTTATGGAAAACATCTGGACATTATGACTTCTATCGAGAGAATATGTTTGACTCGATAGAAGTAGAAAATCAAGCTTATCAAATTAAGCCAATGAACTGTCCATTTCATGTTTTAACTTACAAACACGAACTACATTCTTACCGAGAATTTCCGATTCGTTGGGCAGAATTAGGAACAGTTTACCGCTACGAACGTTCAGGCGCATTACATGGATTGATGCGAGTGCGTGGGTTTACTCAAGATGATGCTCACATTTTCTGTTTAAGAGAACAAATCGCTGACGAAATTTTAGGAGTGTTAAATCTTACTGAACGCATATTATCTGATTTTGGCTTCAAGAATTACGAAGTGAATTTATCAACCCGTCCAAATAAATCAGTCGGTGAAGATGAAGTTTGGGAGTTAGCAACAAATGCTTTAATTCAAGCTTTAAATACTAAGAGTTGGAATTATATTGTCGATGCAGGTGGTGGTGCTTTCTATGGTCCAAAAATTGATATCAAGATTCAAGATGCGATTGGTAGATTGTGGCAATGTTCAACGATTCAGGTAGATTTTAATTTACCAGAACGTTTTGAGATGGAATATGTTGCAGTCGATGGCATCAGAAAGCAACCAATCATGATTCATCGGGCAATATTTGGTTCATTAGAACGCTTCTTTGGGATTTTAATTGAAAACTATGCTGGTGATTTTCCTTTGTGGTTAGCACCAGTACAACTACGGTTATTACCTGTGACTGAATCAACACGAGAATATGCGAAATCAGTGGCAAGTTATCTGAAAAAATTTAGTTTACGGGTAGAAATAGACCAAACAGGAGAACGTCTAGGTAAGCAAATTCGCACCGCAGAATTAGAAAAAATTCCTGTAGTTGCCGTTGTTGGTAAGAAAGAAGTAGAAACCAAAACTTTGAGTGTTAGAACTAGAATTGCTGGAGATTTAGGGGTGTTAACATTGGACGAGCTTGTCAATCGTCTACAAGAAGCTATTACATTAAAAACCGTCATTTAAATAGCATAAAAAAATGGCTCAACACGCGCTCTATATTTGCAAATCTTGTTATTTTTCTCCTACGCAACGTGATTATATGGGAGAAAGAGGCGGGATACATTTACTCAAACAATTGCTAAATTTATCTGAAAAATGGTCGTTGCAATCTGAATTTGTAATTCAGGAAGTAGAGTGTTTGAGTGCTTGTAATAGACCCTGTGTTATTGCTTTGACTGCACCTAACAAAACCAGTTTGATGTTTGGTGATTTACCACCGCTCTTAAGTGCAGAAGCAATACTACAATTATGCGAACAATATCATGTCAGTTGTGATGGTATTGTGCCACGACAAGAACGACCAAAAGTTTTGCAAAAAGGAATTCTCGCACGAATTCCTCCTCCACCTACTTAAGGTAGGGGATGGGGAGATAGGGAGAATTTGAAATTCAAAATATCTAACTCCTGCTTTGGCGGATTTTGCTTGTGATTTTTCTACTTAAATTGAACATTTATCTGCTAAACCGACCACTACTCTTAACTCAAAACTAAACAATAAGGATGAACTATGACTCAACTCACTGCACCAGCTTCAGATATAATTTCTGATATTCCCAAACGGGGAATGCCTGTTACTATCATCACAGGATTTTTAGGTAGTGGAAAAACCACACTTCTTAATCAAATTCTCAAGAATAAACAAGATTTAAAAGTCGCTGTTCTTGTGAATGAATTCGGTGATATCAACATCGACAGCCAATTGCTAGTTTCTATGGATGAAGATATGGTAGAACTGAGCAATGGCTGTATCTGCTGTACAATTAATGACGGGTTAGTTGATGCTGTTTACCGAGTATTAGAAAGGGAAGACCGCATCGATTATCTGGTCATTGAAACTACAGGTGTTGCTGACCCATTGCCGATTATTTTAACTTTTTTGGGGACAGAATTAAGAGATTTCACAAATCTCGATTCTATCCTGACTGTAGTTGATGCTGAAACGTTTAACCCTGAACATTTTCAAAGTGAAGCTGCATTAAAACAGATAACTTATGCAGATATTATTCTCTTGAATAAAACCGACCTTGTTACAAGAGAAAAACTTCGAGAACTAGAAGCTTACATCCACGAAGTTAAAGCGGGTGCGAAAATTCTGCACACTACCTATGGAGAGGTGGCGTTACCATTAATTTTAGACGTAGAGTTAAATCCAAAAGATGAATATACCTCTCTTACTGAAGATACGCACGAACATGAGCATCATCATGATCATACCCATGAACATCATCACGACCATGACCACGAACATGAGCATCATCATGGACATCACTCACATCATTTAGAAAATGATGGATTTATTTCCGTTTCTTTCCAAAGTGAAAGACCTTTTGATGTGCATAAATTTGAGAATTTTTTAAACGAAGAAATGCCCCAATCTGTCTTTCGAGCAAAAGGTATTCTGTGGTTTAGTGATAGTAAATTACGCCATATCTTTCAACTCAGCGGTCCTCGTTATAATTTAGATGGCGATGAATGGCTGACTGAGCCTAAAAATCAGTTAGTTTTTATTGGTAGACATTTGAACGCCAATGAAATTCATTCTCTTCTTAACAAATGTTTGGTATGATTAAGATGTATTAAGTAATTGCCTGACGTTGCACTAAACCAAGAAAAATCGGCAGGCTTGGCAGCGTCCAGTTGGGCGCTGCCCCTTCCACGAATAAATTTAGGGGCTTACGAATTATTCATAAAGCCTGCCCATTTTTCTAAACGTTTAACCCTTGACTGAGTTATTAGTTAATCGTTAGTTGCTAGAAATTATCAGTTAGATGTTAAGGGTTATCAATTAACTTCTAATGACTAATTACTAACGAATTATTACTATGACTATTGACTGATTTTTCTAAAAAATTAGGCTGAGAAAATGACTTTATCGATTCGTCCTGATCTCACTTGTGCTGACCAGATTGTGTCTTCTTTATCTACTCAGCAACAACCGCAAGTTACAGAATTAGAAATGATGCAGGCTGTGCGAACTTTGCTGATTGGACTAGGAGAAGATCCAGACAGGGAAGGCTTAAAAGATACTCCCAAAAGAGTTGTCAAAGCTTTGCAGTTTCTCACCAAAGGATATCATGAGTCTTTGGATGAATTGTTAAATGGGGCGGTCTTTACAGAAGATGCTGATGAAATGGTATTAGTGCGGGATATTGATATTTTTAGTTCCTGCGAACACCATATATTACCAATAATTGGTCGCGCTCATGTGGCATATATTCCAAATGGAAAAGTAATTGGTTTATCTAAGATTGCTCGCATTTGTGAAATGTATGCTCGGCGTTTGCAAGTGCAGGAACGTCTGACTCTGCAAATTGCTGATGCACTACAAGGTTTGCTCAAACCCCAAGGTGTAGCAGTAGTGGTGGAAGCAACCCATATGTGTATGGTAATGCGCGGTGTACAAAAACCAGGTTCTTGGACTGTTACTAGTGCAATGCGGGGTGTGTTTGCAGAAGATGCACGCACTCGTGAGGAATTTATGAACTTCATCCAACATAATGCTAAGTTTTAGTAACTTTACCAAACCTGGGCAATGGTAGCAAGAGTTGTCATTGCCTTGGAACTATCTTCAAGATAAAAGGCAACTTCAATATGAATAAAGAGCGGAGCTGCTTTGATTTCGACTCAAATCCGACATTCCAAACGATAGATTATGAAGTAGCAGCGCGTAGCTTTGTGCCTGGTTATGAGTCGATATACTCCAGAAATTGAACTGTCTATAGTAAACGCTAATGAATCAAAATTTATTGTGGATTAAAAAACTTAAGTTTAATAATCAAGATTTGATTCCTACCATAGCTCAAGATTACAAAGATGGTACTGTCCTGATGATGGCTTGGATGAACACCGAATCGATTCAGCGCACCCTAGAAACTGGTGAAGCGCATTATTGGAGCCGTTCTCGTGGTGAACTATGGCATAAAGGTGCAACAAGTGGATATATTCAGAAGGTTAAAGAACTGCTTTATGACTGTGACGGCGACACTATCCTGCTGAAAGTAGAGCAAGTAGGAGGTATCGCTTGTCACACTGGTGCAAGGAGTTGTTTTTTTAATAGCGTTCGGATGGAAAGTCTTATCCTTGTTTAGGTGATTTTTCAAAATAATCTTACCGATTAGAAGGGCGAACAGCCCCTTCTTCCCCTATGATGGAATGATGTTGTGTGGTAATTTTTATTCTGGAAATCACCTTAACTTGAGAACCCAGCCATGACCCTAACTATTTACAATACAATCACCAGGCGTAAAGAACCCTTCATCCCGTGGCATCGCGATCGCGACTCTAAAACTCTACTTCACATTTGTGGATAAATCAGCATTGCCCAGGCGATGGCTGTAGTAATCGGCGAAACAACCACTAGCAAACGTAAGTCGATCAAACTTAAAAGATCAAACATCCCTTCATTCTCCCTTCCGGTAGTGATTCATAATTCCCTCTGTCCTATATCTCTATCGACTCAATGTTTTGTGAATCTCGCGGATGGTGGATCTACCAAAATTAATCGCTGTCCAAACAACAGATGCTGCTATTGGCAACAAAACTAACAACAGTCGTGGATCAATACCCAAAAACTCAAGGCGAATGGGTAGCTGCTCGTCACGATAAATAAACTGCATGGCGGCGATCGCTCCCAAAAACCAAATTGTTGGCACTCCCAGTGCGTGAATCGCCAAAAACCGAACTGTGTAGATGGGATATTCAATTTCAGGTTGAGTCGGTTGCGTTGGAGTATTGCTAGTTGAACCAGCCATATAGACAAACCTCCTTTAGCAGTAGTTATAACTTTAGTTTGGAAGAAATATTGCCTACTTACGTCCTATGCGCGAGTTGCTATGGCGTACCGTTCATTCACAGCATCCCAGTTTACGGTATTCCACCACTGTTTGAGATACTCTGGGCGACGGTTCTGATAGGTGAGATAGTAGGCATGTTCCCAAACATCATTGCAGAGAATGGGGTAATGTCCCTCTGACCAAGGACAATCCTGATTAGGCAAACTGGTGATGTCAAATTTATTGTCGGTCGTTCGCACCAGCCAGACAAATCCACTGCCAAAGTGCTTTGCACCTGCATCGTTGAACATCCTCTTGAAGTTCTCAAAGTTGCCAAAAACTTCATTGATCATAGTGGCGATCGCTCCATTTGGTTCACCACCCGCATTCGGGCCCATAACCGTCCAGAAGATGGAGTGATTAAAGTGTCCACCGCCATGATTGCGAACAGCATTACGAACATCTTCAGGCAATGTATTTAAATTCCGAATTAAGTCATCAATGGTTTGATTGTGTAGTTCTGGATACTTTTCTAAAGCTGCATTGAGATTATTGACATAGCCACCATGATGAAAGTCGTGGTGAATCCGCATCGTTTGAGCATCAATGTATGGTTCGAGAGCATTTTCAGAATAGGGTAATGGTTGTAGTTGAAATGCCTTCAATAGGTAAAATAACGATGTTTCAAAAGTTAAGAAGCATTCGTAAAGAAAAATCGAGTATTTCTTTTTACTTTGAGCTTTTTACTTTTTACTTGTTCTTGTGTAAGGCTAGGGATAAATCTGCTGAATTTGAAATTGCGCCAGAAATACTTTTGCGGACGCGATCGCATCTTGCATCACCTTGTTTGCGGACGCTATTTGGTTTTGTTGATGATAAGCTAATGTGCATTTCACAACTCACCATTTTCAAAGCTTTCAGCGCTTCAAATCTCAATTCCATTGAGAAACTGCTTTGATTCATCGTGTCGATGATTTCGGTATAAGCCTGCTGGAGTATTGCTTCTGCTTGCCCTGCATCCCCCATAGCCAGGAAACAATCTGCCAAATTGTGACAAGAGACAACATAGAGATGAATTGTATCTGGATTGGTTGCTGTGTGCTTTGCTTGTGACAACAATGAGTTTGCAAGGTCAACAGCTTGTTGATAAGCTTGCTGTGCTTCTTGATAGAGCTTTGCTTGCATTCGCTGATTGCCAGTCTTAGTATAAAGCTGCCAATTCAATTCACGCGATTCATAACAATTGTGATCTCCTTCCATACTAATCCTTACAATAGTTTGAGCAACATGATTTATTATCTAGAGCAGGCTCAAAATCAAGACAATCAACGGCATCTTCTGTAAGAGCTTTGTAAGGATGAACAGTGCATTTGAGGTATTGGCAACCTGTGAAATAAACACAGCGATTACAAGGAATTGAATGGAGGTGTTTGAGTCGATTTACGCTCAGATAAAAAGCAGCACAAGCTGCCCACACAAAGCCAATCAACAAAACTAATAAAACTAGTAAACATCTCCAAAATAGTATATTTTGTGGTAAAAGAACGTCAATAGAAGT
>NZ_JCACKS010000265.1:0-26867 GCF_059505505.1 Pelatocladus sp.
CTTCTATTGACGTTCTTTTACCACAAAATATACTATTTTGGAGATGTTTAATAAGAAATCGTCACATTGTTGGCTTTGTTGTAGAGGTTGACTACCATACCTGCACCACCAGGTTGTACTGCAATTGGTTCAAGATCGCCAAAAAAGTAACGCCGCAACTGATCACCACTACCAAATTGACCTTTGCTCTTGGTCAGCATTTCAATTTTTTGTTGAGCAGTCAAGCCTGTAACATCTTTCATTTCCTGAGCTGATGCTTGCACCAGTGCTGGATTCACAACTTTGAGCGGACCATCCCAAACCGTAAACAGACTAGTAAGAGCAACACTTGCAAGTAGTGACGAAGCGAGTTTCATTTGTTATTCCTTATCTTTGAATTATCCCAACAAGGCAAATCATCTCAGATGGGACTGAGAGCTTTTTGAAACCCAACCATGAATTTTCTAAATATATGCTTGGAGAAAATTCAATTAAAACTCAGCACTTTCTCAGCTTGCAGGCCGATATTCAGTTCAAAAAACCCGCCTGCTATTGAAATCGCAGTCTCATAAGTAATCGCACAAAATTAAATTCATTTGTGGAGATCACCGAACAGGGAACGGGGAACTCTTAACAGGTTAAAGAATGTGTAATTAATTCTGTTTAAGTACTTAACTAGTTTTGCATACTTTTCGTGAAACCCTGTGCCAGACGCGAAATTTCGCGTCTGGTACAACCCCAAAATTATGACGAAAAATCCTATCCCTTGCAGTATTGCTTCGCTATCAAAGTAGCACGGGAGCGTGAGAACCCCTACGATTTATCGGGGGGATGAAACGCGACACGACGGGTAATAAAAAACCTACTCTAGTTTATTTTGCGGTTCTAGGAAAAAAATCGCCCCCTGAGTTCAGGAGGCGCGTCACCAATAGTGCTAAACCAATCCTTTAGCTAGCAATGTACTCTTTAACATTGGCGCGGCGACGACGCAAATGAGCTAGAGCTTGATGCTCTAATTGACGGACGCGCTCACGGCTAAGATTCAAGCGTTCACCTACTTTAGCCAGAGACATTTCATTCCCATCTTCCAAACCAAAGCGTAAAGCTAATACTTCTCGCTGTTGGGGGGTGAGTTCTGCAAGCAGGTTATTCAAATCTTGGCGCAAGAATTCCTGAGTCGTGTAATACTCTGGTGACTGGCCTTGATCTTCCAGCATTTCTTGTAGTTCTGTATCTTGGTTATCACCTACTTTTACATCCAAAGAAACTGGCTGACGGGCCATATTTAGATACTCGCGAATCTGAGCGGGTTCTAATTCTAGTTCCTTGGCAATTTCCGTAGGAGATGGCGATCGCCCTAGTTTTTGAGCGAGTTCTCGCTGAACTTTTTTAATTTTGTTCAGCTTTTCGGTAATGTGGATGGGTAAGCGAATAGTACGCCCTTGTTGTGCGATCGCACGAGTGATTGCTTGACGAATCCACCAGTAGGCATAGGTTGAGAACTTATAACCTCGTGTGGGGTCGAATTTCTCTACACCACGTTCTAATCCTAGTGTTCCTTCTTGAATCAAATCCAGAAACTCCATGTTACGTTTCTGGTACTTTTTAGCAATAGCAACAACCAAGCGTAAATTCGCTTCGATCATCTTCTGCTTTGCGCGCTTACCTTGCTGTACGGTCTGCTTCACTTCCGATTCAGTTTTTTTCACGTGAGCAGCCCATTCTTCTAGGCTAGGTTCGCGATGCAATTTCTTCACCAAAGCTTCTTTAGCATCCAGCAATGTCATCATTTGCTGTACCTGCTTCCCATAAACAATTTCTTGTTCGCGGGTTAGCAATGGTACACGACCAATTTCGCGCAAATAGGTTCGCACCATATCAGCCGTGAATTTGGCATTGGTGTTTTCTTGTTCAGCATTAACAGTGGGCATTGGTGCGTTTTCCTCTACTCCAAACACAAAAGAATACTTATACTTAATAGTTCTGGCTAATTAGAAAAGATTGTGCATATATCAGTAGACGTTAGGAGATATTGGGAAACTACTACAAAAGGTTGATTTTTTAAGCTTTTAGAATCTGTCAAGACGGTTAGTTCCTTAGATTGGTTCCCCTACTATCTCTAGATTTTCAGACCTCTACAAACACAACTTCTCTATCTTCAAGAATTCTTCTTTTCTTTAAGTCGCCGACAAGGACATTCACAATACGAAGTCAGTATGAGTTCTACTTATTTAATATTACGACAAATTTACCTGAGAGTAAAGTGGTCTAGATAAAATCTTCCATTATAATTTAAATAAAGTGTATTTTCCAAAAAAGTATCTAATAGCCGAAAATCCTTTGCAACACTTAACTACATATATAGTGACGCTAAAAACCCTATTTGGTGTTGCCTTTAGTAGCCGGATAACCGAACTAAGTTAGTGTGTATGATTGGGGGATGTTACGAAACATAAATGTTTGGCTATTTAAGAGGACACAGCCAAAGCTTTTTCCAACTTCGTAAGCATATATACTTAAATTAATTTGTTATGACCTTGGTATTGCGTCCTATCTTTAATTATTGCCAACTCAACCGTCATTCAACTTCTACGAGGAACAGCACATCAGACCAACAACCATAAAGACGTTATAGAGTTTATAGATTATTGAAATATGATTTTACGCAAATTTTTCCACTACTGTATGTAAACCTCTATTTTTTAACATAAATCCAGAGGTTTTTCTATCAATCTATATTATAACACATAATCAAGTCAAAAAAATAAAACATTTGTATGTGTTTTTATTTACCATTTTCACCCACGATCCTGAATATCAGGGAATTTATTTCTACCTATAGAGTGAGTGTTATTACAAGTTGAATTAGAAACGAATCAAATGGCAATATAAGGGACAGTCTAGTACAGCACGGCGTAAATAAAGCAACCATTTAAAATAGTCGAAAAGCTTATAAACTAAGCATTTTTTCTTTTTATTTTTGCCTTTTTACTTTTGCCTTATTGTACTAGTCTGATCTGTCCCTTACTCATTTAAATGCTTCCAAATTTGCATTCTTCTGTACAGTTAACTAAGACAGCTGTTGAACTGAGAATGCTGGTGCCAAAATATAATCATGTCGATTGATTCCAACTCATCCCAAACCCCAAATCCAGAACAAGACTTGCAACCAGATGATTTTGACAACTCATCTAATGCTGATTTAATTCCAAATGATCTGAGTACCCAGCAAGCCTTAGCTGCTATTTCCTCACTACAGTCTCCGCAAAATACAGCAGTCTTACTAAAAGCACGTTCCACAGTCAAACCACTTACTAGTCAGGTTATAAGCGTTAAACCAAGAGCATTATTGCTGATTTTAGTGGCGATCGCTATCACTATTGTCGGATTTGTCATCAATAGCCAGATTCTTGGCATTGTGGGAACCATTGTCACTTTATTATTATCTTTAGCAGCAATTTGGCCTTGGTTGCAAGAACTGCAAAAAGAGTGGTTTTCAGCCCAGGAACAAGCCTTGGTAGTTGGTTTATTAGGAATAATAGTCGCGATCGCTGGCTTGATTAAATACAGTGGTTTAAGCAATTTTCTCGTTACTATCGGACGCAAAATCAATTGGGAAGCTTTCGGAACACTAGCGGAATGGTTTGGTGCATTAGGACAAATTCTGATTGCGATCATCGCTGTTTACATTGCTTGGCGACAGTACATTATTTCTAAAGACCTAACTATTCAGCAAAACTTGCTTACCGTCCAACAAAATATTATTACTCAGCAGCAGACAATAGATTCCTATTTCCAGGGTATTTCCGATCTAGTATTAGATGAAGAGGGATTGTTAGAAGATTGGCCTCAAGAAAGATTGCTAGCAGAAGGACGCACTGCGGCTATTCTTAGTAGTGTAGACGGCAGTGGTAAAGCGAAAATTCTGCGATTTTTATCTCGTTCTAAATTACTCACACCTTTAAAACGCGATCGCCTGCTTGGTCGAGCTATTCTTAATGGTACAGGCGGTTACTGTGAAGATCGGCTTTATGGTGTACGTGTAATTGATTTAGGAGTAATGCTAGCAGGTGCAGATCTATCTAGCACTGATCTGCGCTGGACTGACTTAAGCGAAGCTAATCTAGTCCATGCTAATCTTCGTGAATGTGATTTGGTAAAAGCTAACCTTTATCGCTGCATTTTATATGAAGCCGACCTCAGTAAGGCAGACCTTAACGGTACTTGTTTATTTTGTGGTTCCGCAGAAACCGCATCACCTCGTAGTCGTAACAAACCACCAAACTACAAAACTGGTGAATATACAGGCGCTGTAGTGGAAAATGCAGACTTGAGTGAAGTCCAGCGCCTGTCTGAAGCTAACCGATACTATTGCTGTGCTTGGGGTGGCGAAAACACCAGAAGTAGAATTCCTGGTGGTTGCGAAGGTATTCCTAATAAATTAGGGAGATAGTTGGTTGTTGTTTGTTAATAACTACTTCATTATTTAAAGTATAGAGAGATACCTGTATCTGGCTGATTCATCCCGCATTTATGCAACGCCAGAATTAATATAACCACTATCTACTAACATCAACATTTGGCGTTGGAAACATCACAACTTTTTTAGCTAAACCAAGAGTCTGCAATGTTTTAATTGCCCACCAAGTTATATCTACTTCCCACCATTTTAATCCGGCCTTTGCTACGTTTGGATAAGCATGGTGATTATTATGCCAACCTTCTCCATAAGTTAGAAGTGCTGCCCACCAAAGATTACGAGAGTTATCATTTACTTGGAAATGACGATAACCACGCAGATGACTTGCAGAGTTAATTAGCCAAGTGCTATGCCAAAGTAATACTGCTCGTAGAAACACGCCGTAGACAACAAAAGACCATCCTCCCAAAGCATATAAAAGGACAGCAACAGGAATTTGTAGTAGTAAGAAATAGCGATTTAGCCAACGATAGAATGGTTCACGATCTAAGTCAGGAGCAAATTTTTTGTATATTTCATAGTTAAAAAACTCTGCACGTGGGTAAAAAAGCCACAACATGTGACTCCACCAAAAACCACGCCGGGAAGAGTAGGGATCTTTCTCTGTGTCTTCGGTATGAAGATGATGTAACCTGTGTCCAGCTACCCAAAATATTGGCCCTCCCTGTAAAGCAAGAGCGCCCACAGTTGCGAGCGCATATTCCAACCACTTGGGTACATGCAAACTGCGGTGAGTCAAAAGTCGGTGATACCCTAAACAAATACCAATGCTGCCTAGCAACCAGTGCATGAATATGGTTATTCCCAAAGCAGGCCAAGAAAAACACCAAAGAGCGAGCAGTGCTAAAGCATGGAATGTGCCAAAAAATATCACGCTAGTCCAACTCAGAGTCAACGGTTGTTTGTCAACAGCTGCTGTTGAGTGTGTAGTCATAAATTTTTCCTTTGACGTGAATACTGTAAATCAATCAGTGCAAAGCGTGCTAAGCATGTACTGGTTATTACATTTTCTGTGTAAGTTGACGAAGGCAGCTAAACTAGGAAGAGAAGATGCAAGTGCTACTTACATGACTAAGTCTAGCAAGGATAAAAATTAATTGCAAGTGTTACTTGCATTTTTAGTTTATGCCCAATCAAGTAATTTCTACTCGACAGCGATTGATTAACGCAGCAAGATCATTATTTGCAGCGCAGGGAGTCACCGAGACTACAACAAAGCAAGTCGCAGAATTAGCAGAAGTTAATGAAGTAACACTGTTCCGGCATTTTGGCAATAAGCACGGTTTACTCTTGGCAGTAATTTCGGAATCACCAGTATTTCAAGAACTGGATGAGTCTTTAAAAATTCAAGCCAGCCAACCAGCTAGTGTTCACCAAGCTCTGAAAAACTATTGTGAAGATCGCCTACAAGCTTTGGAGAAAGTCCCAGATTTAGTGCGTTCTGTAGTCGGTGAAGCAGGAAATTATCCTTTAGAAAATCGTCAGGCTTTAGGACGTAGCTTATCCCAAGCTAATCACTATGTTGCCGAATATTTAGCAACAGTCATGGAACGAGAACAATTACACACCCATTTAGCACCTGAGAAGTTAGCAAGCTTACTCAATAGTATGTTAGTGGGATATGCTGTGATTGAATTTACTAGTGAATTTCATCAACTTTGGGTTGACAGAGACGAGTTTTTAGAAAATTTGGTGGCGCTGTTTTTAAAGGGAGCAACAAACTCTACAAGTTTAGGAGAATCTATTTCTACAGAAAAGGTGATAGATTTACCAGCAAATTTAGTTCACTTGATTTTGCAACGATCCAAAAAATCAGGACTGCGAGATTATGCGTTAATGTATGTCTTGTTTGCAGCAGGTTTATCGGCCCCAGAAATTGTAAGTTTAGAGCGATCGCATCAAATCAACAATTCCAATCAGCATTTATTACAAATCACTCAAGCTACTCCTCGACAAGTACCTGTCAATCAATGGATTATAGGTAAGCGCTATGGCTCTTATACTCGCAATCCATTAACTCAATGGCTAAAAAGCCGTAAGGATGAACATGCATCTTTATTTCTCAACGATGTAGGAATGCCAATATCTGAGGAAGAAATACAGAGAATCTGGCACATATTAACTGAAGGATTGCTGACACCAGAAGGACAACAACCACTAATTGAGCAAGCTCAACAAACGTGGTGTGTAGAAATGCTGATGAAGGGAATGAATTTAGAACAAATGAGTATTATTACTGCTTGGAATTTGACTAAACTCCAACCCTATGCTCGTAGATCGAAAGAGAAATTGGCTCTGGAGCAAGCTATTCGCCTTGATAATAAATTGAAGTAAGTCAATAGGGAAAGTTAAGTTTCCACTTATCCTTATCTCATACCAATTTCCAACTTGCATTTGGATATATCATTATCTAAAGCAAATGGTAAATAATTTGTGCAAGCAATTTTTCTTTTTCAGTCCAAATCCTATGGCTGTTTCTTACTGACCGCAACTCCTGCTCCAAATCCACCAAGACCTGAAATTCCTGCAATTATGACTTTTTCTGCAAGGTCTTTATCCTTCGTTAGACCTGCATATCCAAAGACCATTAAAACTAAGATGAGTATTGCTCCCATACCTAATCTTTTGGTAACTTCACTCGACTGACTCTTTTTAAAGTCTCGTTCATTGTCTTTTTCAAGATTATCGAGAGTCTTAGTTATGTGTTCAGAAGTAACGCGCTTAACTAATGATGAAGAGCTTGATGATGACAGACGCTCCATGGAGAGGAACATTGATGTCGCAATTTGCCTTTTATCTGGTGGTAGTTCCTTCAATGCTTCGACTACTTCACTTGGTATCACTTCTTCATCGGAAGTTTGATCTTCTGAAGATGTGCTAGAGGTCGAAGCAGTTATTTCTTTTTGTGAATTATCTCCTGATTTAGGTACGTTTTGCTCAGGTTTATTTTGTGGAGTGTCGTCATTTCCCATATTGTGTAGTTACCCTACTTCGCTTGGTAAACTCTTCTAAACTAAAATTTTAGTCAGAAGTGCTTCACTTGCTTGTTTGAAGGTTACATCAATTTCATCAAACATTGTCTCAATCTTCAGGCTAATTGTGTTCTTAACAAAAGTGGAGAGTGCTTGCGAGACAAGAGCTTCATAAGCTTTATCACTAATTTCTCCCTCTGCATATAAATACTTAAAATATGAGAGAATACCTTTCAAGGCTTCTACATTAACAGCCTCATACTCACGCTCCCAGGATGACCTGTTGTGAGCTAATTCTCTAGCTTTCTTAGTACTTTTAATTGGCTGAGTGTATATAGCCATTTTTGATAAAACCTTATATTGTATTTTACATCCGTTCTTTAGTCAATATATAACTTTAACTGTCAATATTATGGCTTGTTTGGTTTCCCAATTCAAGTAATTAGCGCACAGTTAGCGGTTATCTGGCAAGAAGATGGGGTTTGGTGTGGATCTGTACCTACTCTACCAGGATGTCACACTTGGGGAGATAGCTCTGAACATATGTTATAAATGCTACAAGATGCAATTCAAGGCTAGTTGGAAGTTGCCAGTGATCGAGAGGAGCTTGAACCCGATAAGCAGTCGGTCGAGTTTGCCGGTACTCAGAGCGTTTTCTTGTGACCTCTGATAAAAATCGCCTACCTGATTTTGGAATATCCTGTAAAAGGATTAGGGCCAGTTGTACCAACAGATCCTCTGATTTACCGTTTTTACGAAATTATGCAGGTGTATGGAATGCCAATGAAAGCGATGATTCACGAAAAGTTTAGCTAAAGGCGATCGCGTCAAAGTGATCATGTCAGGAAAATTTCTTCCCTATAAAAAGTGGTAAATTTTCATTTACGCCATATTTTCTGGCTGAGATCTCCTCTTGATTACAAACAGGGGTCAAATCAGAATTGGCTAGAAAAATTAGTTATAAATACAAATTCTCTTGACACAAGAAAAAACAACGCCAAAACAAGTAATAAATTTTACACCTTATTACTCTCAAAATTATGGTGCAGTATATCTAGGAGATAGCCAAGAACTGATTAAATCTATTCCAGATAGCAGTATAAATTTAATCCTAACTTCACCCCCATTTGCACTGACCCGTCAAAAAGAATATGGCAATCAAAGTGCTGAAAAATATATTGAATGGTTTCTACCTTTCGCTGATGAATTTAAACGAGTACTTACAGATAATGGCTCATTTGTGTTGGATTTAGGTGGTGCTTATCTACCTGGTAATCCGGTGCGAAGTATTTACCAATATGAATTATTAGTCAGGCTGTGTAAAGAAGTCGGCTTTTTTCTTGCTCAAGAATTTTATCACTATAATCCGGCACGACTGCCTACCCCAGCCGAGTGGGTAACAGTTAGACGTATTCGTGTTAAAGATTCAGTAAATGTAGTTTGGTGGTTATCGAAAACGCCTCATCCAAAAGCAGATAATAGAAAAGTTTTAAAGCCATACAGCGAGAGTATGAAGCAGTTACTCAAAAATGGCTATAAAGCGAAAATGCGTCCTAGCGGACATGATATTTCTCATCGCTTTCAAAAGGATAATCAGGGTGCAATACCACCTAATTTGTTAGAAATTGCTAATACTGAATCTAACAGTGCATATCTACGTCGTTGTAAAGTGGCGGGAATACAACCTCATCCTGCGCGTTTTCCTCAAGGTTTTGCAGAGTTTTTTGTCAAATTTTTAACCGATGAAGGTGATTTAGTATTAGATCCGTTCGCAGGTTCTAATACAACAGGTTTTGTGGCTGAGACTTGGCAAAGGCGATGGATTTCGTTTGAAATGAGTGAAGATTATATTATTGGCAGTCGTTATCGGTTTGAGGCTTGACACTCTCCTAACTTGGAAGTGGGTATGGGGTGTAATACCAATTCTCTGTGAAGCTGCACACTATTTTGACCCCTCGGAAGTTATGGCAAATGATCCGTGAAATAAATCGAAAATCCAAAATCCAAAATTCCCAAGAAAGCGGATTGATCCGTGGGGTCAATCCAAAATCCAAAATCCTGTTAGAGGATGACCGTTTTTTATTTTTCTTTCTTTTGCCTTTTAACTCTTACGAGTTCGCCAGTTGCTTTATGCCGGGGAACCCGTCCACCGCACTGGCTCACTTTTTACTTTTGCCTTATTTGGTCATGAAAGTTGCTAACCTAGTAAAAACCCTATTTTTTTTATATATATAAAGTATTTAATTAGACATTATTAATACTAGATAAAGTCATTAAAGATATTGTAAAAACTAATTTCATAAGCTAGCTAATTACACTTATTCAGTGTAAATACTGTAAAAGGTGATAATTTAGCTGATGAAGAATTTTCCTGATACCAGCCAAAAAACGCTGCTTTTGGGAAAAGGAGCAACTATTGGGAGAAACTTACGATATGAGGGATGTGTATCTGTTAACAGCAGGTTTAGTAACAGGATTGGTTTTACCAGTATCGACTTTACCAGAACAATCTATTTTTCATACTGATGATCATCAAGTAAATTGGAAAAACCAAGACAACTTACAGCCAGTAGCAAGTGAGACATTAATCCCTACTTTGGAAACCTCTCCACCAGAATTTAGTGAGCAGAGTTTGCCTGTAGCAACAGAATCATTTTTAACACCGAGCTATAAAGTAGTTGAGAAGCCTACCTCTGGAAATCAACTTTATTATCATAGATTAGCTGCTTTAAAAGCTGGTCAAATTTATACACGTGTAGCTGATGAAGAATTGAAGACATTATGGGATTCTGGCAATAAGCATCAATTAACTTATGAAGATTGGAAAAGTTTGCTAGCGATGGAAGCCAAAGCGATGGCTAAAGGTCAAGGTAAAAATCGCTTGAGTATTATAGTTGGCGATTCTTTGAGTATGTGGTTTCCGAAAGAAATGCTCTCTAGTGAAAATTTGTGGTTGAATCAGGGAATTTCTGGAGATACTTCTAGTGGGGTTTTAAAAAGATTATCAGCTTTTGCTAAAACAAAACCGAGCGTCATTTATGTTATGGTTGGGATCAACGACTTACGCAAAGGTAGAAGTGATGAAGCGATTTTAAGCAATTCTCGCTTGATTATGCGGCAGTTACGACAAAATCATCCAGATAGTATGATTATTGTCCAATCTATCTTGCCAAGCCGTTGGTCTAATATTTCTAATAATCGCATTCGTACTATCAATCATCAACTTGCTTTAATTGCCCAAAAAGAAGGAGTAAATTATCTCAATCTCTACAAGTGGTTTACAGATTTTGAAGGTAACTTGCGAGAAGATTTGACCACAGATGGATTACATCTAAACGAAAATGGATATGATATTTGGCGAGCAGCTATCGACCGAATAGAGTCTCAACTAGCTTTTAGTGATTAGAGCGATCGCAACGCAACAAAAATAATAAATTTGATACAGAGAATTATTTACTAAATTGTATAAAATCCACAAGCTATAAATATTTTTTTAATAGTAGTTAATGATTGGTCAATTTTCATTAGTTATTTTCCTCATCTTTCTTGTCCTCCTTGACACCTCATTCCACTAGACCATGCTTCATCGCAAAACGTACTAATTCGGCTCTGTTGTTAGTGCCTGTTTTTCTCAACAAACTACTAACGTACTTTTCTATAGTTCGAGGACTCAAGTGTAACTTTTGACCCATGTCAGCATTAGAAAGACCATGAGTCAGAAGTTCTAAAACTTCTTGTTCTCTGGAAGTCAGCTCTGAAATCCACTGGGATTTTTGAATGTGATTTAACTGTGAACCATTAATGTCTAAAGCATTGGTATTTTCGAGATCACAAAGGCGATATGCAGATTGAATTATTTGCGATCGCGCCAACAAATTACGAATAGCTGCTCCCAACTCTTCTAATTCAAAAGGCTTGGGCAAGTATAAATCACATCCAGACTGATAACCAAGAATTCTTTCCTGTGTTTTTGTTCGTGCTGTCAATAAAATTACTGGCAGCAAACAAAATACAGATTTTTGACGTACTTGGCGTACTAGTTCATAACCATTCATTCGTGGCATGACGATATCAGTAACCATCAAATCAGGATGGTACTCTTCCACCTTTGCTAAAGCCTCTTGACCATCATCAGCAACAATTACCGAGTAGCCAGATAGTTCAAGATAATCGCTGATAGACAGACGAGTGCCCGGATCGTCATCCACTACAAGGATCGTCAAGGGCATGGACTGTACACCCCTAGCATTTTTTACTAATAAGTTTGCTTCTATGATCACTATCAGTGAATATAAATAATAATAGTACTCTTATGTTTCATACTATGACAGGAATAATAGCTAATCACTGCCCAAAGGTTGAATTGCAAATTATATCTACCGTCAGTGAGAAATATTGTTAGATAAAGTTACCTTGTAAAAAACATACACTCCAGAATATGTATCATTAGATATCAATTTGTTTACAATTTTTAACAAGCTATCAGTAGATAGTAATGAATCAAGTAATTTTTAGAGACCACATACAAAATATAGTCCAAATAAAAAACTTGAAAAAAATAATATAGAGATCAAGGCAAATAAATATTTTCTCTAAGTTTGAATTTCACACACAAGTATTTGTTTTTTATAAGACATGTATGATCTCTATCTCGCTCACAAATATCTTTGGAACATCTTGCTAAATCCATCCAGAGGTAAATCCTAAATACTTAACTACTCAGGTATTGTGTAGTTGAGTTGTGAAAAAGCAAGAAAAAAGCCTGTGGTTCCAATTAAAGATAATAATCCAACAAAAATCACGCCCTATGTAACTTATGGGCTGATTGCTGCAAACGTTCTAGCGTTTCTTTATGAATCAAGTCTCCCTCCCCAATATTTAGATGGATTTTTTCACTTATTTGCAGTAGTACCGCGAGAACTGACAGCTAGTTTTGCAGGTATTTCTGTAAATCAGCCTGTACCAGAGTGGGTAACGTTAATTACTGCCCAATTTTTGCATGGTGGTTTGCTACACCTTGGTGGCAACATGTTGTTCTTATGGATTTTTGGTAATAACGTCGAAGATAAATTAGGGCATATCAAATATTTATTTTTCTATTTAGCTAGTGGTGTTCTAGCAACATTAGCTCAGTGGTACTTTTCCCAAAATTCTGCTATCCCTTCATTAGGTGCAAGTGGTGCGATCGCTGGCGTATTGGGAGCATATATTATCCGTTTTCCCCAAGCAGAAGTCCTCGGTGTTGTTCCTTTGGGATTTTTCTTTCCCACTTTCCGTGTACCAGCATACTTTTTTCTAGGATTTTGGTTTGTCGAACAAGCTTTTTACGGTATTGCTAGCCTCGAAGCACCCACTAATATTGGTATGGAAAACGGAGGTATTGCCTACTGGGCTCATGCTGGTGGTTTTTTAGTGGGAGCGATTCTCGGCCCCATACTAGGATTATTTAACCAAGATTCTGAGCAAGAAAAATATAATTGGTAGTCAATGGTCAATGCTCAAGAGTTAAAAAGCTATTGACACTTGACACTTGACTTTTTAATAATTCTTCATTGCCCTTTGCATTTCGCGCTGATCTTGACGTTTTTTCATATCCTCTCGTTTGTCATGCAGCTTTTTACCCTTGACAAGGGCAATACTAACTTTCACCCAACCTCTTTTGAAATACATTTTCAGAGGAACCAAAGTCAAACCTTGCTGTTCTACCTTACCAATTAACTTGCGAATTTCTTGGCGATGCAGCAATAGTTTGCGTGTACGGCGTGGTTCATGGTTAAAATACTGTCCACTCGCAGTATAAGGCGAAATATGTACGTTGATCAGCCATGCTTCTCCATTGCGGATCAAAGCATAGCCATCTTGAAGATTTACCCTACCTGCACGGATTGATTTCACCTCAGTCCCCGTCAACTGAATACCAGCTTCGTAGGTTTCGAGAATATTGTACAAATAACGGGCTTGCCGATTGTCACTAATAACTTTATAACCGTCGCTCTTATCGCTCATTGAAAATTTTACTTAGGTCTAAATTATGACTAAAAAATCCTTGAGGCTGCCTAATAATTATATAAAAGGCTATTAAACCACTATAGTATGCCTAACTAGATATAGCATTCCTAAATCATTCGCTCCAGACAAGATCCCCGACAACTTTTGCGAATTCGGGGATCTGGGTTTTGCGATTCTCACAAATCATATAGGATTGCTATATTATTAGTCTTATCTTAGCTTTTGTTAAACATTGCAGCGTTGATATATCTTAAGCAGGAGTGTAAAAGATTTTTAGTATATAGCTAGGGGTTGATTTTGTTCATATAGGTCGTCGGTAAAGTTGTGAATAACTTCGCAACAAATCAGGGAAGATCTCATTATGAAAAGCAATCTCAGCAAAATCATCAGTGCTAGTGTCCTCACCTTGGGTATGTCAATACTACCTTTAACAATATCAGCACAAGCACAAACTACTACAGACCCCACAATTAATAATCCCAATGTACCAAACACCGGAGTTTATTCTGACAGAGGTTTTGATTGGGGTTGGTTAGGATTACTCGGTTTATTTGGTTTAGCTGGTTTAGCTGGTAGAAAGCGTCAAGAACCAACTCGCTATAACGATCCTAACGTTGTTGGTAGTACAACCTACAGAGAATGATTTTATAGTGATCCAATCACAAAGAAAGCAAAAACAACTCGAAAAACTAGACTTTTTGAAAGATGACAAAAGCTAAAAAGCCTTGAGGGATACTTTACTCAAGGCTTTCTTTACAACCTTAATTTGCTCCTAATTCTGGATGAGGTGAATTTCCTTGTCGGTTTTTATCTGACACCACAGGAGTCCAGTAGCTGGCGACTAAAGCAACTACTAGCCACCAGATACTATTGACTACAGGACGATACCACACAGTATCCACTAAACCATGACCTAACATACCTAATAGAGTAGCGATCGCTCCAATCAACCACAAACCATCTACGCTATTTAATTGCCGAAATCTTTGCAATTGAGACAAACCTGTATTAAGTATGACTGCAACTAACCACAGGAAACTAAGCAAACCAATAATTCCAGTTTCCACAGTTACTTCCAAGAGGATAGAATAAGCACTCAAAGCATTATATCGGGGTAGTTGGTAAAGTGGATAAACCTTATTAAAAACATCATGTCCAGGGCCGATACCAAAAATCGGATAGTCCTGAATCATTCTGAACACCGCAGTCCAGACATTTATACGGAAGTTATTACTACTATCTGCACGACCAGCAAAAATACTGGTAATGCGTAGGCGAAAAGTTTCTGAAATCCCAAACATGACTGCAAAAAAAGCTACAAAACATCCCAACATTATGGGTACTAACCAAATACGCCAAAACTGGGGTAGATAATCAGCGTACCAGTAGCGTAATAACAACACAATGGCAAATAGTGCGATCGCTAAACCGATAAAACCGCCACGACTGTCAGCAAAACGAAAGCAGGCTAAATTCACAACTAACATAGTGAGTGCCAAACTTTTACGCAGCCATCCCCGCCAAGCAAACACTCCCACTAAACTCAAAACCACAGCTGGTAGCAAATATCCAGCCAACAAATTTGGATTACCCAAATAACTATAGACTCTTGTATTTTTAGACAAAGGAGATTCAGGGTCAACCCAAGTTGCTAATTGTGCAGCACCGAAAAACTTCTGTCGCACACCATAGATACTTACAAATAAAGACACATGTAAGTACAAAACCAGCAAAAAAGACCTAATGCGAGGCGATTTCATAATCCTGGCGCACAAGGCAAATAGCACTAAGTAAAGTGTAAAATTTATCAATCCTTCTAAAGCTGCTTTTTTCTCTGGAGACAAGGCTGTAGCAACTACACAAACTCCCCAATATAGCAATACCAACAAATGAATCGGCGTTGCAAACAAACTATTTGAAGAGTTTACCTCATCAGATAAAGTCAATATTAGCCAAAATGCTGTACAAGCAAGCATCAAAAGCCCAAGCAGGGTTGTATTAACCACTGTAAAAGGCGCTAATATCAACACCAAGCTGACTAAGGTCGCCGCTATTACATCTCCCCACTGCATTAAAATACTGCTTTGTCGCCAAGAACGCAGCACCCCTACCAAAGAACCATGCAGGTAGCTGGTGTCAAGATATTCCTTCAGTGGTAAATAAGATAAACTGAATTTTTGCCAAATTAGATTCATAAGAGGCTGTGAGCAACTAGCACAGAGCGTATAACTTGGATCAATGATAGTTTGGTATTTTTCAAAAATTGAAAAACTTCCAGTTCATAGTCCATGCTAATTGAAGATAGCCAATGCTTAAACGTAGTCCTTAAGAAGCAGTTGTTGAGGAAACATCGCTTGGAACTTCTATTTTTTCTTGATTTAGTGGCAAACTGAGGATATAGCGGTATCCTGCCTCTGGTGATCCTTGAATCGAAATATATCCCCCGTGCAATTCTGCTAAATGACAACTGAGCAACAAACCCAGGCTTTCGCGTGAGAGAGAACCAGAACGCTTAGTTGTATCGAGGATACTGGATGTAGAAACCTTCACGGTTTGTGATTTGTCTGAAGTTAATGACAAGCTAATGGGGTCTTCTTGCTCTTCCAAAGGATTATTATAAATAGCTGTCTCGTTTGTTAATTCCATTAGTGGCACTGCACTCAAGCGAAAATAAGAATCCACTTCAGTGATTCCATCTCCCAACCACGGATGGGAAACTCCCACTGTAATGTTGAGTGTATTTTCTTTGGATGAAACATGAATCCGTACAACACTACCCGTAGCAGAAAGTTGAATTACACTGAAAACTAGGTGATATAATATCTGCCGCACCTTGTCTTTATCCAAAAACCAAATGCGATTACGTCCAGGTTCAAGAGACAGACGAATGTCTTGCTCACGACGACTTGCAGCCTCTTCAAGAGTCTGAATCGCTTGTTGGCACAGCATTTCAATATCTACAGAAGATAAATTCAAGGCTGTCTCAGTTTCATCCATTGCTCCAAGTTCAGAAATTTCATTGACTAGGCAAAGTAGATATCTACCACTGTGTTGGATAATATCCAAATATTCTCTTTGCTTAATGGTCAAAGGCCCATAAATTTCACGTCCCAAAACACTAGCCATACCAAGTACAGATGTTAAGGGTGTACGTAGCTCTTGCGTTAACTGTTCCAATAGTTCTAACTTCAATTGACTAGTAGGAATTGAACTTGTTGGCAAAGTGATTGGACTAATTCTGATTTCACTTTCACTAGGATTAGGTTCGCTGAGTAACCAGTTAGAAACATGATTGGCTGTTTTTATTTCTGAAGTTGCTTGTTGCAAAAGTCGGTTACGTTCAAATTCGCTCATACTCCAACGAGCGATGATCTGTAAAAATTCAATGTCTCGATTGGTAAAGTTGCGCGGTACTAAATCCATCACCGCCAATGCGCCCAAACAATTTCCATTAGCATCAATCAGTGGCGCTCCTAAATAAGCCCGAATACCGTAATCTTTAACTAATTTGTTAGCAACAGCACTACCTGCATCTGCAATTTTTCTGGCATCATTTATTACCAATGTTTGGTAATTTTCTACTACCTGAGTACAAAAAGATTCCTCACGTAACAATTGGCGATTTTGTGCTAGCTGATTCATTAATCCCAATCTAGATAAGCCCACTGCTGATTTGAACCAATGGCGCTGTTGATCCACAAATCCCAAAATGGAAATTGGTGCTTCCAAAAAGTGAGCAGCAGTTTGAGTAGCTTCTTCAAAAACTGGAATCGTTTCTGTTTGTCGCAACCCTAATTCTGACAATGCTTTAAGGCGTAGTTCTTCTCTGGTTTCTGGAGATGTCCAACCATCTTTTACAGACAACAATTTATTTTCCGACTCTACCATCACCACTGTCACCTTGATAATTCTAGATAATGTAATTTATATACCCACTAGACCTTGTGGCATTAGTCGAGAAAAGGTAGAAGAAATAGGGTAAAAGGAATGCAATTTTCCTTTACCCTTTGTCCTTATAGCTTTTCTCTACAAGATTGCAAAAAATAGCTTTTGCAAGAGGTCTACTGTTTATGGGTTCTTTGCTATTTTTAAGCATTCCCCAATTTTGGGTCAGATCAACAAAGTGGATGTAAAATTTTTCACTCGCTAAAAATTTTTTGCATACTTAAAATTCCATTACCACATAATTATTTTTATTTGTTAATAGGGCTTTAGCCCGATGAAAAACAAATTTTTTACTTAAATCTAGCTTAAGTAATTTCTATTTTTTTTGTTATATATAGTTCTCAGTACTAACCCCCCAATCCACTTTCCCCGATCCCTAATCCCCGTACTCTGTGAGAAGCCGCTTGCGCGTCTACGCGTAGCGTCTCCTCTGGAGAATCCCCAATCCCCAATCCTAAATCTCCGGATCAACCAAACGTGTAGTAGGACGACTCTGATATAAATCTTGGGCGACTTGTACAACACAAACTACAGTCACAAGTCCAATCACTGCAACAGGTAACAAACCCTTACCAAAAAAAGCGATCGCAATTACAATCATCGCTGCTACACCTCGAAACTGAGAACGAATTTTGCAATAACGAATCACACCGACACGATGCAGGATACCCAAAGCTAAATAGCATAAAGCCACAGAACCACAAAGTAACCATCTTTGAGCATCGCTTAGTGCGATCGCTTGTTCACTCGTCAATACTTTTTCCACACCAACCCCAGTCCCA
Source organism: Pelatocladus sp. (assembly GCF_059505505.1). NCBI lineage: Bacteria > Bacillati > Cyanobacteriota > Cyanophyceae > Nostocales > Hapalosiphonaceae > Pelatocladus > Pelatocladus sp. The sequence continues at coordinate 18,168 of NZ_JCACKS010000265.1, forward strand.
GCAATACCAATGACTAGGGGTAAATGAGTATAAAGCCAAATGGCTACAGTCCCCACTTTCCCTTGGGCGCGTGCTGTTTGAATCGGTGTACCACCAAGATTATCAAAATAAACCCACCACAAACTAAAAGCGATCGCCAAACCCAATATAGCGGCAATCACACTTAAAACATCCCATTTTTGTTCCGAAACACCCTCAACAACTGCGATAATTGCCTCACCCAAGACAATAATCGTAAATAGTCCGAAACGTTCTGGTAAATGGGAAGCGTGGGGAAGTAATTTGAGCTGGAACTTTGTGGCTGTAAAAGGTGTAATCAAATCAACCATAATTCCCAGTCCCCACAACACAAACCGCCCAGGTGCAGGTACGAATGCTGATATTAACCAAAACACGGCTGCGATCGCAAAACCTGTAGCATAGCGTGTAGTCAACTGACGCGCGGCGGGAATATGTATACCAGCACGAACATATTCTACAATCAGCACAGCGCGAGCCAAAGTATAAGAAAGAGCAAACCCAGACGCACTTTCACCCAAACCATGATGAATATTCACAGCCAAAGCCGCCGCAGCCAGCATTTGCAAAGCCACCAAAAACCGCCGTCCGATATCATCACTATCAAAGCGGTTCGCATACATGGTATTGCCAATCCATGACCACCACACAGGTATAAATAAAAATATAAAACCTAGATATCCTGATATCGATACATCTTCTTTGAGATTGTGAGCAAGTTCTGAAACCGCAACCACAAACACCAAATCATAAAATAGTTCTAACCAAGTAGCGCGTCTTTCTTCTTCATCATTTTCACTTATGCGTAAACGTGGGGGCTGTAAAAAATTATTCATAGGGGAAAGGGGAATGGAGAATGGTTTTTGATTTGACGGTTAGCGAGACACAATAATCTGCCACATACTAATTCCCAAAGCGATCGCAGCTAAATGTTGCCATAATATGACACGCAAAGATTGTCGAGCAATTTTTTGTGTTAACAGTATTGATAAAAGTACCGAAAAAATTAGAGTTGTTCCCTGTAAAAAAGCTATTACAGCAGGATGTGCAACCACAACTGGTAATTGTCCACCATCTAAACCAAACGTCGCAAAAAATACTGGTAAAATTCGCCCTCCTTCGCCCAAACCCAAGCGTAGATAATGCGCCAAGTTACCTCCCAACACTAATGGTAAATAACCATAGGCAAGTTCAGTAAATGACCGCACCTTGATTCTATTGGGCATTTTAACCGCAGAGGACACAGAAAAAACAGAGAAGATGTAGTTATTCAACCAGCAATAAGCTTTGATCAACCCGTATGCTAGGAAAATAAAAGCTGCTGGAACAGTCAAAACTAGCAAAGATAAACCTAAGTGGGGGAAAAACAGATTTAAATCTATATGCAATCCCAACCAAGATTGCAACTCCGGTAAGCGATGCAAATATACTCCACCCAAAAGTAAAAACAACAAAGCGACTTCATAGTTATGGGATATATGCGTTGTCCACAGTTCAATACCAGGGGGACGCAAGTTAAACTCAACTGAACGGTGGGGACAGGCTTTTAAACAAGTCATGCACAACACACAATCTCTATTATCTTCTAGTTGGGCAGGATGGGAGTATAAAGGACAACCATTAGTTTCCATACCTTCGCCTTTTTGTGGCCCGCCTTTGTAGCATTGATAGGTGGTGCAAGTTGCAGAACAAATCCCTTGTTGGGCGCGGAGTTCTGTCATTGAGAGTTTGGCAAATAAACCATTCATTCCCCCAATCGGACAAAGATATCGACACCAAAACCGCCTCTCAAAAATTGCAGAGCAAATCATCGCGCCAGCAGTAATCAATAGCAACAAACAGGCGGAAAGATAAGCAGTATTTTGTAAGTCCCAAAGTTCTTCCCACAGAAAAATCAGGGTAAACAAGCCGAATAAAAACCAGCCGCCCCATTTTTCAGCTTCTTCTCGTGGCCAGCGTTTGAGTTGTTTTCCAAACAAAGACGTGGATATTTTCTGCGTAATTTCACCGTAGATCATGAATGGACAAATCGAACACCAAATCCGCCCCAGAAACGGAAATAAGAACAGAAAAACAGGCCACCACCAAGCCCAGAATAGATTTAACCCAAAATTGCGATCGCGTGTTTGTGGTCCAACAAATAATACTGCGATCATTAAGGCAAAAGCAGCAACGGTAAAGCCATAATTAATTCGATCCGGCCACCACGGACTACGCAGAAACTTCCGCAAACCAGGATAAGCATTTAAAAGATTCAGCCGAAATCGCTTTTTCTTGGTTTCCGCCGCCCAGAAAATTTCTTCTGTTAACTCTGTTGCTTCTCCTGCTTGGACAATCGCCCGTTCGACCAAGTTTTGTAATTCTTTGATATTCCCAGGAAAATCATAGGACTGCAAACGGCGTAAAGCTTCTGGCGTCACATGGGGTTTGGGAATACCTCTAGCACGAGTGTAAAGACTGATGTAGTATTCGACTTGGACATTAATATCAGTTTTCCGTACCCGTAGCGGTGGGACTTTAATAATTCGACCAATGCAACGTTCGATTTGCGGTTGATTTTTTTCCGCAACGATCAAAATCCGGGCGTGACTGGTGCGGGGTTCCGCGTCTGGTTCGTCGGCACGAGTTAAGGGAATATATGTATTAGTTTGTAATAATTGTTTGATTTTTGGGAGTAACTCTGGTGGGATTTCTTGGATGTTGTTGAGGATAACAGTACCTTCTCCCAGCCATTCTAAAAGTCCGCTTTTGCCACCAGCACGCCCAAATAATTCTGCACCACTGGTTTGGAGAATACCGCAGTTAATTTTGATGATGGGTTCGCGGCGATATTTGGAACCAAAATGAATCAGGGTTGCAACATTATCTTTTTCTAATCCTGGTTCGCCAAAAATCAATACAGATTTGCGATCGCCCGCAGCTTCGCGAATTTGTTCGCGCAACCGCACCGCATAACGACTCGTCCCCACAATCCCGCGTTGGGCTTTGGTAACTAAATATGGGCGTAATGCTAAAGAACGTTCTTGTTCATAGCTAAAAGCAGATGCTAACTGTGCCAATTCTTGAGCCAGCATCCGCGAAAGAATCTGAGAAATTTCGAGATATTTACTAATTATTTCTTTAAACACTTTTACAGGCACAACCAAAAAATGACATTCTGTGATCGTTGTGATTGTGCGCTGCGCTAACTCATCTAAAAGTATTTCTTGTAAATGAATAACAGATCCAGGCAGAAAACCAACAGCTAAACTAGGGTTATTTTGATTACTGCTCTGGCTTTCGAGCCTACCTTCCAAAAGAATATAAAGCGCTTCTGGAGAATTAGCCTCAGTAGCTATATTGTAATTTGCCGGAAAAACCTTTTCTTCGAGGACTTGCGCGATCGCACTCAACGGTTCAGGTGATAAACTTCCTAAAGCTGTGCGTTCTCGTAGCCAGATCACTGATTCTGGTGATGTCATAGTTGGCCGTTCCCCTTTCAGCACTGCTATATAAAAGCATTATCGCTTTAAAAGGGGATTGGGGATGAATTAGTTAACAGTTAACAGTTAACTGATAACTGTTAAAACTAGCGAGTCAACGAAGTAATTGAATCCAAGGAGTTTCTAAACATGAAATTCAACCTTTTTCTAAAGTTGCGTTCTCCAATGATTTTTTCGTAGACTGCTTCGTAGCCATCGACCATTTGAGTGACGCTGAATTTATTTTCTACGTGTTCTCGGCATTTGCGACGATCTAGTTCTAAAGCTTGGGGGATCATCTTAGCCATTTCTTCGTAGCTTTGGCAAACATAACCACTTTCCCCATTAGCAATAACCTCAGATACAGAACCCATATTCATGGCTATTACTGGTGTACCAGTCGCCATAGATTCAGCCATCACCAAACCAAAAGGTTCGCACCAAGTGATCGGGAACAGAGTAATTGCTGCATTTCCTAATAGTTCGGCTTTTTGAGTGTGATTGACTTCACCCAAAAATTCAATTTGCTTACCATCAATTTGGGGAGCAATTTCTTTTTCAAAGAACTCTTGATCGACAACATCGACTTTACCAGCCATTTTTAAGTGCCAACCTGTTTTTTTGGCGATCGCAATGGCGTGTTGTGGCCCTTTTTCTGGTGAGAGGCGTCCTAAAAATGCTAGATAGGGAGGATCTTGTGGTTGAGCAAAAAACGGAAACTTTTCAACACTGATTCCGTTGTAAACTGTGGCAACATAGTTAATATTTAATAGACGTTGGGCGTCACTAATGCTGATATATGGTTGCGTGTGATGCTGCCTAAATACTTTACTGTTGTCTTGAGTAAAGATTCCATGCAAGGTATGCACCGTTGGTGTTGAGACTATATTAGCCAGAGGTAGTGACCAAGTTCCCACATGAGAGTGGATAATATCAAACTCCGCAGCGCGTTGATAAACTTCGCCAACATGCATGAGTTCGTACATTACGGGTTCTTTAATGCTTTTATCCAAGCGTAATGCACGAGAACTACCCGCTTCTAAGCGAGCTAAAGTTTGGGAATCTCCGGAAGCGAATAATGTAACATCGTGACCTCTACGTACTAATTCATCAGTCAAACGACTCACGACTAATTCTGTTCCACCGTAGGTAATAGGCGGAACTTGTTCCCATAATGGAGCGATTTGTGCGATTTTCATAAATATTTAGAGTTCAGTAGTCAGAAGCCTTGTCACTGAGACTTCATTTTGAGATATCCAAACGTAGATAATTTCCCCTGATATCTGCAATTGACTTCACGTCATTGGCTGCAAACTATGCAAATTATGCAACTTTGGCGAACTGAACTGAAAACTCATCTCCAGTGAGTGTGTAGATGGATTTACATTTTTTACGGTAAAAGTAAATTCATGTTGAAAACATCTATCTAAAGATAGGTATTTTTCTCTATAGATAGGCATATTGCTATATTGGAGTTGAATGATTTGAGCGATCGCACCTACAAATCAGCCAGCAAACCACATGTTGAAGCGTTTAAACAGCAAGACTTTCGTTTGAAGTAAGAAGTTCCTCGTTTCAGGTGAGAACTTTCTGGTTTTAAGTTCTTGTTTTAAGCAAAAAATTTCAATTGTAGGGTGTGTTACGCCGAAGGCTAACGCACCCACACAATGATTTGCGGTGCGTTAGGCTGAAGCCATAACACACCCTACCAGGTATAGGTTGGCGAGCCAGTGTGATGACGGGTTTCCCGGTTAAGCACCTGGCTGCATTTTGAATGTATCGGCTTACATTGCGAATGTATCGGCTTACATTTTGAATGTATCGGCTTACATTGCGAATGTACCGGCTTACATTGCGAATGTATTGGCTTGCATTGCGAATGTATCGGCTTACATTGCGAATCCAGCCGTCTGTACAGTTTATTTAAGAACATCTTTACAGCAGATTACAGGTAAATGAAGTACAGATTTTAAGAATAAAACCATATACCATAAAATCCAAAATCCAAAATCCAAAATCTAAAATCGGATGACCCATTTATGCGGCTAGATTACTCCGGTCAAAATCTCCGAGGTCGCTCTTTTAAAGGTCAAAACCTAACGGGAGCAAACTTTAGCGGTGCAGATATCAAAGGAACAGATTTTACAGATACTAACTTGAGAGATGCCAACTTTTGCTTTGCTAAAGCCGGACTGCAAAATTGTTGGAGATTGACCCTATTAATCACTCTATTGTTAATAGGAATATTGGCATTATTTACAGCAGGGGTAGTTGCTGTTTTTGCAGGTCGTAAACTCTTGCCAGCTTCTGAACTTGTTGGTCATTACCTAATAATTTTTCTCAATCCAATAATATTGACGATTTTCTTTATTTTGACAATTTATCAAGGGTTAAATAAAGCTTTAATAGCTATGGTATCTTTGACTGTGGTTAGTTCTATTACTCTAATTTCATTTAAATATTTTGAACCAGCAGCCGTTCTTGCTGGAAATGTTCTTTGGTTATTTGGTGTAGGTGTAACTGGAACTACAATTTTTACTACAGTGATAACTCTAACCAAAGATTCTCATTGGATTTTGGCAGGAGCGGGGAGCATAGCTTGGGTTATGTCTACACTGATACCTTTTATTTTAGGTATGCCATATCAAGTTGGGCTTAAAGTAGCAATATCCTCAGCGATTGGAGTATTAACAAGCATCTATGTTAGTCAGAAAGCTGTAGCTGGAGTACAAGAATTTACTTGGATTCGATTATTTGCGATAGCCTTTGCTACAACCGGAGGCACAAGTTTTCGTGGTTCTGATTTAACCGATGCTGGTTTTACTGGTGCAACCCTTAAAAATACAGATTTTAGAAAAGCAAACCTCACACGCACTCGTTTTTACGAAACCAAAAAACTTGACTTGGCCAGAGTCGGCGACACCATATTAGCTAAACGAAATATCCTTAATTTACTTGTCACTGGCAATGGTCGGGGAAAAAATTATTTTGGTGCTAACCTCAAAGGCGCTAGCCTCATCGATGCTGATTTAAAAGAAGCAAATCTCAAAAACGCTGATATCAATGAAGCTACCTTCCAAGGAGCAAATTTAGAATGGGCAAACTTGACTCTCGTCCAAGCTGTGGGTACTGATTTTACCAGCGCTCACATGACTGGTGCTTGCGTGGAAGCGTGGAATATTGAAAGCACAACCAAATTAGATAACGTCGATTGTCGGTTTATTTATCTCCTCGAAAACCCCAAACCTGAAACTGACGACAGAGAACGCCGTCCCAGCAGTGGCGAATTTCAACCAGGCGAATTTACTAAACTATTTGAAGAGGTTTTAAATACCGTTGATTTAATTTTCCGCAACGGTATTGATTGGAAAGCTTTTGTCGCAGCTTTTAAACAAGTGCAAGTCGCCAATGAAGACACAGAATTAGCCTTACAAAGTATTGAAAACAAAGGTGATGGCGTAGTCGTCGTTAAAGTCGCCGTACCTATTGATGCCGATAAAGAAAAGATTCACAGCGATTTTACTCAAAATTATCAACTAGCATTGCAAGCTGTAGAAGAAAAATATAAGGCACAATTACAAGCAAAAGATAATGAGATAGTCGTCTATCGCCAGCAAAGCGCCCAGATGACTGAAATTGTTAAATTATTAGCTAATAAACCTATTAATGTTCAAGTCGATAACAAATTAGAGAATAAAAATATGACTAACAGTAACGATTCCAGCCGTAAAATAGAAATTGGTAGTGTGGGCAGAGATTTTAATGCTAGTGGACAAGCTTTGAATTTAGGCGAAATTGATATTAGTGGTGAAGTCACTAATACTATTAATCAATTACCAGAATCTCCCGAACCAGAAAAACCAGGAATCAAGGAATTATTAACACAGTTGCAAGAAGCAATTGCAGCTGATGCTAATTTAAGTGAAGAAGATAAAACCGAAGCCTTAGAACAAGTCAAAACTTTAGCCGAAGCTGGTCAAAATCCCCAAGAAGCAGGAAAGCAAAAAACAGGCAAAAAAGCAATCACAATGTTAAAAGGTTTAGTCTCTGGCTTACCCGCCACAGCCACATTAGCCGAAGCATGTAGTAAACTTTTACCATTAATTTCTAAATTACTAGGTTTAGGCTAGTACCTTTTATATAAAAATTGAAGAGTTCGTAGTCAGCACTTTAGTGCTTAGATTGAGCGCTTAAGCGCTCACTACGAACTGTAAAAAACATAAAAGAATAAGGGTACGTTGTGAGATTAGTTCGACAAAAAAAACGGTCTCAAAAGCCACAACGGCGTCCACTCCCGAAAGTCCATATCAAAATTCAGGATGGACGGTTTGAAATCTCAGGTATGAATGTTTGGTATTCCTACTGGCGCGATCCTTACCATTTGCTTTTGACAATTCCCTGGCCTGGTTTCTTGGCGCTAATTGCTCTATCTTATGTAACAACTAATGCTTTGTTTGCCTTAGCATACTTAGCAGGGGGAGATTGCATTGCTAACGCCAGACCTGGATATTTTCTTGATGCTTTTTTCTTTAGCGTGCAAACTCTAGCTTCTATAGGCTATGGGGCGATGTATCCCCAAACAGTCTACGCTAATTTTATTGTCACAATTGAAGCGATGATGGGTCTAGTGGGAATTGCGGTGCTGACTGGTTTAGCTTTTGCCCGTTTCTCTCGACCTACAGCCCGTGTAATCTTTAGCCGAGTAGCAGTTATTGCACCTCACAATGGCGTACCCACTCTAATGTTTCGTGCCGGAAACAAGCGCCGCAATCAGATTCTAGAAGCACAATTGCGGGTTTATTTAATGCGCGATGAAGTGACTACTGAAGGTCAATTTATACGTCGTTTTCACGAACTCACTTTGCTCAGGAGTCAAACACCAAGTTTTACACTTAGTTGGACAGCAATGCATCCAATTGATGAGTCCAGTCCTTTATATGGGATGACACCAGAATCCTTAGTTGCAACTAAAAGTGCAATTGTAGTTTCTCTCAGTGGAATTGATGAAACAGTTATCCAGGTTCTCCATGCTCGTAAAACCTACACTGCTCTTGAAGTCCTATGGAACAATCAATTTGTAGATATTTTTTACAACACCTCTGATGGACATCGTTACATCGACTACAACTACTTTCACGATGTCACACCAATAGAGTGAGGAACTTCCAACCCACATTCCGCACTTCAAAATGTAGCGCAAGAGATTACATGGTGATTCCTG
>NZ_JCACKS010000266.1:0-26278 GCF_059505505.1 Pelatocladus sp.
GCACTTTTTCTTAGGAAGTGCCTTTTGAATGAGTGACTTTTGCCTTGTTTGGTCATTAGTCATTCTCCCCAATCCCCAATCCCCAATCCCCATTACCCCTTCGCCCCTAATCCCCACTCCCCCCAAGGGAGTGGGGGCCCCGAGTTCCCCAGAGGGGACCCCTACCTTCCCCGATCCCCAATCTACCGCTTGACAAGAGCGATCGCTTCCGTTATTATCCTTCTCATAACGGAAAACCGTGCGCTCATATTTATTTATATTTAAAAGGTTCTAAGGCACAGATAAACAAATAAATAAAGGATTTATTCATCTGTATGATATTTTGTGCGAGCAATATTACAGATGGTCTAATTTTGGTGGTTATTTGTCCACGCATCTGTTTTCAATATAGATAGTATTGGGTCTACTCTCGAAAAGATGTAATATCTGGCTCGGCTATGCTAATCTGCCAAAATCCCAATTGCTCAAATCCCTTCAATGCTGATGGCAATAGGTTTTGCATTAGTTGCGGACAAAGCAACTTTGGCGAATTTTTACGCAACCGCTACCACGTATTGAGATTATTAGGCGAAGGTGGGTTTAGCAGAACTTATGCAGCAGAAGACGTGGATAGACTTAATGCTCCCTGTGTGATCAAGCAATTTTTTCCTCAAGTTCATGGTACATCGGAACGCACCAAAGCCGCAGAACTATTTAAAGAAGAGGCTTTTCGGCTATATGAACTAGGAGAAAATCACCTACAAATTCCGAGATTGCTAGCTTACTTTGAACAAGGTACAAGCTTGTATCTAGTACAAGAATTTATTCCCGGAAATACTCTTTTTGTAGAAGTTTATCAACAAGCTTTTACTGAAGAAAAAATCCGAGAAATTTTAGCTGACTTATTACCAGTTCTAGATTTTATCCATTCGCGTAACGTCATTCATCGCGATATTAAGCCTGAAAATATTATTCGTCGTCAAGGCGATGGCAAACTAGTATTAATAGATTTTGGTGGTGCTAAACAAGTCACACAAACAAGTTTAGCCAGACAAGCTACAGTTCTATACACACTTGGTTATGCACCCAGTGAACAAATGGCAGGATTTGCTTGTCATGCCAGTGATTTGTATGCTTTAGGAGTGACTTGTGCGCGTCTGATTACTGGATGTTTACCTGTAAGGGATGCTTACGGCCAGATTTATGATCGTCTGTTTGATCCCATGAGTTGTAAATGGTTATGGCGACAAGTCCTAGAAGAAAAAGGCATTACAATTAACGAAGACTTAGGAAATATTTTAGATAAATTGCTGAAACATTTAGCCTCAGAAAGATATCAATCAGCAACAGAAGTTCTCAAAGATTTAAGTTCTCAAAAATCATCTTCTCTATTATCTGTTGTATCTGCGACAACCCAAATTTTCACACCCCACCCAACCCCATTACCGACAACCATCCCACAATTAGTTACACCTGGATTTCCGGCTCTAGAAGCTTTTGAATTTGACACAGTTACTGTAGACTCTAGAGGTAGGGAAATTAAGCGTGATTATCGCATTACCAATTACTATACAGAAGAGCTGGGAAATGGGATGACTATGGAAATGGTAGCCATCTCTGGCGGTAGTTTCTTAATGGGTGCAACTGAAGAGGAAGGTGATGCTGATGAACGTCCGCAACATCAAGTCACCGTCGAACCCTTTTTTATCGGTAAATATCCTGTCACCCAAGCACAATGGAAAGCAGTTGCAGCTTTACCCAAAGTCAAACAATCTTTGAATCCTTATCCCTCTAAATTTAAAGGTGCTAATCGACCAGTAGAAAATGTATCTTGGCACGAAGCAGTAGAATTTTGCGCGCGGTTGTGGAAAAAAACAAAGCGACATTATCGCTTACCTAGCGAAGCGGAATGGGAATATGCTTGTCGTGCTGGGACAAAAACACCTTTCCATTTTGGTGAAACAATTACTTGTGAGTTAGCTAATTGTAGTAGCGGCGAATCTCCAGAAATCAGAAGTAAATACCGCAAAGAAACCACACCTGTGGGTAGTTTTGGTGTGGCAAATGCTTTTGGTTTATATGATATGCATGGGTTAGTTTGGGAATGGTGTGCTGATCCTTGGCATAAAAATTATGATGGCGCTCCCAAAGATGGAACAGTATGGGAAGTAGGTGGAGATATGCATCGTCGGGTATTGCGGGGTGGTTCTTGGAGTTTTAGTCCAGAACTTTGTCGTAGCGCCAGTCGTAGCTGGAACGAAGCGGATGGAGGATTACGGATATGTGGTTTTCGAGTTGTGGCGACTTCTTTTGGATAGAATCTTTGAAAATTAAGTTTGCACGGCAAATTCTGCTGGTGCAACTCCCCAATTCGCCCAAGTAATGGCTTCTTGTGCTGATTGTACATGGGGTGGTACACGTAACACATGAATATATCCTGTGCTGGGACAAGTCATCTTTAATAGATAAATTGGTTCTACATCGACATCGTTCTCTATTTTTAATAATGTATATTCTTGATGTTGATCTAACTCAGCTGCATGTAATTGTTCGATTATCCGAGCATAGCCGATACCTTGAATCAATACCCGTCGTAGTTCGGCATTATCTTCTTTTAACAACCATTCTGCTTGCCATTGCTGGGGATGTAGCTTACCGTATTTTTCCGGTAAGGTGACACCATGATAGGCATAAAATTTATACCCATCAGCAAATTCGATGGCAGTTTCACCTTCTGCATGGAGGTGGTTGTCACTGTCAAAGCATAATTTTGTGGGGCGATCGCACACTACTGCTACTCTTTTATAAGGAAAAATCCAACCACAAGATTTAGCTAAAGATTGAAATAGCTGCAATAATTCTTGATCGCCAGTGTAATTTAATGCAGATTTCCAAAAATCTAGCCAACTACAGTAGCTACAAAAGGTAGCAGCAGGTATGAAGTTAGTATCATATTGTTCACCCAATTCAACTTGCAGTTGGTGATATAATTCTGATAGGTTGACTTCGATTTCTAATTCCGTGAGATATCCTAAATCAATTTGGAACTGCTGTTCTAAAGATTTCATGTATGAAATAAATCGATAATATAAAGTCGTATGAATGTGTACATTCACATCATCAGGTCTTTCAATAGCAAGATGATTTTGGTAAAACCTTGCCTGTTCGGGAAATAATTTTAATATACTTAAACGTAATTGCAACAATTTTTGAATTAAAGGTAAAATAATTAAATACTCAGAGCTTGGTAAAGTCTTACTCATAGCCTCATAAGGACTTTCACAAAATATTATTTTGGGCATAGCAAGACCACAAAAAGCGTAAATTTCTTTGACTGTTTCCGCAGCTTTTTTCCGGTCAATTCGCTTCGTTGAAAGAGCGATATTTTTCCACTTGTGTTGATAAATTTTAATTAAATTCTCTTGCTCTGGACTTAGCTTGATAAATTGGTCTGACATACTACAACCAGTTTAGTTGATAGATTTTTTATCTTCTCAAAATAACTTCAATCTTCCAAATCTGCCACAGTGCTTGTTCATATAATATTTTGTAATAGTTACAATTATCCAGTAAAAAATCAAGAATGTTGTTATACCATTTCTATATGAAGACGCATAGAAAGAACCCCACCGCCTGCGGCACCTCCCCTTACCAAAGGGAGGTTGCGAGGGGTCAAAATAGTGTGCAGCTTCACAGAGAATTGGTATTACGAAGTTCGTAAAATCTACATTCTCTATTGAAAACTTACACATCATCTTGATTGATGTGTAAAACCAAGTGTTGTAGACAGAATAGATAACCCGAATGTTTATGTCACACAGGTATCTGTTCAAAAAACAGAATAATTATTACTATTGTCCAGCTAATTTTACAGATAACATTAATAATCATGAAAAGACAAGATATATGCAACAAGAATATATATCTTCCATCAATCTTTATCTATCTATACATAAAGAAAATTATTACTCCTAAGTTAAATAGTCGCAGAGCTTAGATCCCCGAGTTCTGGCAGAAGTCGGGGATCTTGTCTGGAGCGAATGATTTAGGAATGCTATAGTCACATTTGAATTACTTACCGCAACTTGTGTATATTCTGCTCCCAATTTGCGCCGTCAAAAGGTACAATTTCAAACTTTGTTACTACATCACCATCTAGGCAACGGATGTTAACATCAATACTGTCGGGATGACTGCGAGGAATATAAAAAGAGTGTATTCCACAAATGCGACAAAATTTATGCTGGGCGACTCCTGTATTAAATGTGTAAGTTGTTAATACATCATCGCCTTGTAGTAAGGTAAATTTATTTTGTGGCACAATTAAATGCAAAAATCCTTTTTTTCTGCAAATAGAACAGTTGCAGTCATCTGCTTTGTGTCTATCAACTACAACTTGAAAACGTACCGCGCCACAATGGCATCCACCTTGATAAGTGGCTGATTCTTGGATATTGGCTGTCATGTGATATAAATAAATGCTAGGTTTTAGGCATGTAAATTAGCTTGTTCTTGCAACCAAGAATCTACAGGTTGTCCATCTTTGCGTCGCAATTCAATTTCTACCACCATGACTTCTTTAGATCCTGGAGGAGCAGGTTTTTTGTGGAAAATTATTTCATAATCAGCAGGATTATGATTACGCTCTTTTAACCATTCTTGTACTTTCGTTGTTGCGAAAAATGATTGTCCTTGTTCAAACATCTGGGTAATTTGCATTTGTAAAGAGTAAGGATTGAGACGGCCCATTTTTTTCCACCTTTTTTAAGTAATGTTAAAGTTAAGACTTTGTCTTACTTTATATTATCTTTGTTGCTAACTTGATAAGATACATTATTGAGTATTAACGCAACGCGATCGCGTTCCATCTCTGTTCTCTCCTGTGGGTGTTCGTTCTGGTAAACTGTAAACTTGTTGATGAGATTGTTAGTTACAGTTACAGAGCGATCGCTATTGAGTGATATTTGACAACATGATACTAGAAGTCGCAATTCTTGATCTTAAACCTGGTTTAACTACTGAAAAATTTGAAACTACCTTCAAAATAGCTTCAACTATCATTGCTTCCATACCAGGATATATTTCTCATGAACTGCAACGTTGCATAGAAACTCCGAACCGCTATATTCTGCTGGTACGCTGGCAAAAATTGGAAGATCACACCATTGGCTTTCGACAATCGCCAGAGTACCAACAGTGGCGTTCCTTACTGCATCACTTTTATCAGTCGTTTCCTACAGTTGAACATTATGAAGTTGTTTTGCACAACTCCAGTAATCATGAGCAGGAAAAATGAGGCGATCGCCATCTACAGCAACCTAACGATTATCAGCTATTTTCCTTTCTAAAACAGAAATCCGTTCTCGTGGGTTTGGGTGAGTACTCAAAAACGCTGGTGCAGAAGAACGATTCACCAATTTCTTTAAGAAAGCAGGCATAGCACTCGGATCATACCCAGCCTGTTGCAAATACTGCAATCCCTTAGCATCAGCATTAAACTCAGCTTCACGGCTATTAGGCAAGTCTACAGACAACTTATAAGCTACAGCAGCCAATTTACTTCCATTTAAGCCAGCAAGTGAAGCTGCACCTTGAGCTATTTGTGCTTGTCTGAGTTTACCAATCAAGTCATCATTACAAATGTGAGCAATTTCGTGCGCCATCACCGACGCCAACTGATCTTCATTATCCGCAGCATTAATCAAACCACTGTGGACATAAACATAACCACCTGTGGTTGCAAAAGCATTAATGCTTGGATCTTGAACTACATAAAATTTAAAAGGAGTTTGAGAACAGCTACTGGAACGCACTAATTTTTGACCAATCCTGGTAATATTTGCATTCGTACCAAGTCTGTAATTACTGCGTACCTGCTGATGTATATTGCTGCCTAATTTAACCTTTTCCTTAGTTGATAAATTAGAAAGTTGAAAATATTGAATTCCTGGAACAATTAAATCCTGAAATGGAATAGCCTCAGCAGGTTTAGGAGCAGATAAACCTACACTAGCAGCAGTTCCCAAACCCAAGATCAAAGAAAGACCTTTATTTAATTTTTTAGGCAAATGAGAAATTTTTTCATTCCTTGGTGTCCTACTCTTTGAGAAGCCGCGATCGCGTCTATGTGTACTTTGTGGTAGCCTGCGGTAAGCTGCTAGTGCGTCTACGTTAAAAAAGTTCATTTCTCCAATTCAAACTAATAATATGACTGCTATATCATTCTTCTATTATTTACATAATAACTAATTAAAACAGTTAAAATTTATCTACCTTGGGGTTGGGATTTCCGTATACTGCTGAATTTTTACAAAGGAGTTAGCCAATAACTAACCCCACCAATCACTTTATTTTCAAACCCAAACTCATCTAATTTCTCTAGTGGATGACCAATATAAGTCCAATGGGGTACATCATATTCCACAGTCCGAAACCAACCATTTTGATTTAAAGCCTGTCTTTGAGCTTCATTTGCAATTCTTAAATCAATTGCTAATCCCCACAAATGTTGTGATGCGCCTGGAGGTGCAACTGTTCCCAAAATTTTTGTTTCTTGACCTTGTTGAACTCTTGCCAATGTTTTATTGTTAGCGTATTTTCTCCAGAACCTTAAATTAGTAGTAAAAGTACGAGTACAGTCACTATCGCTATAACCCGATTTTAAAGGAATATTAACTTGTGCTTTAGCCTGATTTAGAGCATCGGCTGCTGCTTTTTGTAAATAACAGTTGTTAGTCCCATTAACTTTACCCATACTCAGAGTAGATTGAAATTTTTTTGTTTCATTTTCATCAGCAAATACAACTTTAGAAGGAAGTTGGATCTCTGGATTATGATTAACAAAAACTGCTCCATAGGCACGTAATAAAATATATTCATAAGTCCCTGATTGGGGAATTGCTAATAATTTATCTGTAATGGCTGCTAAAAACCGTTCTTTATTAGTAAACTTTAAATTAGGAATAGGAGTAGTCTGGGGAGTAGGGATATTTATATTATTGAGTGTGCTAGTACAAAATTGATCTAATTGCTGATGCTTGTTGAGTGAACCAGCAATAATGCAACTTTCCGAATTACGAATATCTTGACTGAGGATTTTATTTTTTGTTCCACTACTAGCAACTAGACTAAAAATAATTAGGGCAACAATAGTAAAAAAAACAGTTTTTTTCCAAAATCGTTTCATATCTCATAATTCTATGGGTAGATTAATTCTCGCTCCCTGTTCCCTGCTCCCATTAAAAAAATAATGGAAGAGGTTTGATTTCCTCTTCCATATTTTGGAATATTTTCCCTGTCCTCGGCAAATATTAACTATTAAGGCGATCGCAACCAAATTATTTCAATATTCCTGAAACGGAAACTATATTAGATTGTGTAGATCTAGGAAATAACAAGCCCTTAGCAAATATTTGGGGATTGGTTTGAGAGATTTGGACGTAAGATTGGCGTGCCTGAGTATTGACTGCAACAGTTTTGACATCGTACATCTGCGTAGCCAGTTTCGGATAAACACCAATACCGATGGTTAGAAGTAAAAAGCAAACAGCGATAAATACTTCCCGTGGTCTAGCATCGCTAAATTTTGCTTCAGTAGGTAGAACGCAGTTAGTACCAAAACAAACCGCTTCATCATTGTCTTGGTTTTGCAAACTTGCATCCGTAATTCCACATGCAGGAGCAACATCAGAACCATAAAATACCTGTCGTAGCATTGAGAGGAGGTATATTGGTGTGAGGATTATTCCTACTGCTGCCAAGAAAACCATGACGGTACAGAAAGTCGAACTGTAAATATCGCTAGTGGTAACGCCAACAAAAACTGCAAGTTCGCCCACAAAACCACTCATCCCAGGAAGCGCCAAAGAAGCCATCGCAGCAGCAGTAAACAATGCAAATACTTTTGGCATCGCTCGACCCACACCGCCCATATCTGACATGATTAATGTGTGAGTGCGATCATACGTCACGCCTGCAAGGAAGAATAGGACTGCTGCAATCAAACCGTGGGAAATCATTTGTAGCATCGCCCCACTGATTCCCAAATCTGTAAACGATGCAATACCCAGCAGCACAAAACCCATGTGAGATACTGATGAGTACGCCAAGCGACGCTTCATATTGGGCTGCGCGAAGGAATTCAAAGCACCATAGATAATATTGACAACACCCAGACAAGCCAGAATTGGCGCAAAATAAACATGGGCATCAGACAGAAGTTCTAAATTGATGCGAATCAAACCGTATCCACCCATTTTCAAAAGAACACCTGCCAAAATCATCGACACAGGTGCAGAAGCCTCACCGTGAGCATCAGGTAGCCAAGTATGCATGGGGAAAACAGCTAGCTTGACGCCAAAAGCAATCAATAATCCTGCATAAAGCAATAGTTCAAGTCCTAATGGGTAATCCTTCATACCCAATTCGACCATATCAAAGGTCATATGATCGCCGTAGAGAGCCATTGCCAGCCCTGCTACTAGAATAAAAATCGAAGCTGCTGCGGTGTACAACAAGAATTTTGTAGCTGCATAGCGACGCTTTTGTCCACCCCAAATAGAAACAAGCAGGTAAACAGGAACCAATTCTAGTTCCCACATAATAAATAACAGCAGCATGTCCTGGGCAACAAACACGCCTATTTGTGCAGAATACAGCACCAACATCAGGAAATAGAAAAGGCGAGGTTTGCGATCGACTTGCCATGCTGCAAAAATCGCCAGCGTCGTCACCAATCCTGCTAGAAGTACTAGTGGAACAGACAACCCATCCACTGAAACTGCCCAGTTTAAACCCAACTGGGGTATCCAGGTGTAGTTTTCTACAAGTTGAAGAGATGCACTGGTAGGATCATAATTTTGCCAAAAGGCATAGCACATCAAGAAAAAGTCCACAATACCCACACCCAAGGCATACCACCGCAGATACTTACCGTCTTTATCAGGCACGAAGGGAATAGCTAGGGAAGCCACAAGTGGGAATAGGATAATCGTAGTGAGCCAGGGAAATTGATCGCCTATCATATTGATGAGCAAAAATACTTATGAAGGGATAATACTATATTATTAAACTTTGTAAATATTTCTTATAAGTATTTACCGCAGATAAGTATTGACAAAACTCTACATTCTTATAGACATCTCCAGAAATTAATTCTGCGTTACCCAAAATCCTTGTAGAGACGCGCCTTAGCGAAGCCATGAGCTACAGCGCTATTGGCGCGTCTCTACATTAGTTTTCACAGAGGTCTTATGGAAAACAATAAGCAATCTCTATGATGAAGCTTAGAAGATCTTAGAATTGAGTTTTTTTGTTATTGACTCAGGTTGATGAGGATTACAGCAATGCTAATCAGTAGTTGCACAAAATTAAATTTATTAGTTGAGGAAAGAAATAGAGAACCGTTTTTATCCATAGAAATCTGAAAATACAGTATCAGTTAAAATTGATCAGAATCTTAAGGCCTAGTGTTTTCTAATTATGACCATGCACAATTCTATAGATTTCCAAGAGGCTTTTGATGTCATTGTTGTTGGTGCTGGTCACTCTGGTTGTGAAGCAGCACTTGCGACAGCACGCCTTGGTTGCCGTACCATGCTGTTGACACTCAACTTAGATAAAATTGCTTGGCAACCTTGTAACCCAGCAGTGGGTGGACCTGCCAAATCTCAGTTGACCCATGAGGTAGATGCACTCGGCGGAGAAATAGGTAAAATAGCAGACCGCACCTATTTGCAAAAGCGGATTCTCAATTCTTCGCGAGGACCTGCGGTGTGGGCCTTACGCGCTCAGACTGATAAGCGGGAATACGCAGCAGTGATGAAGGGAATTGTTGAGAATCAAGAAAATTTAACTGTGCGTGAGGGGATGGTTACAGATTTAGTGCTGGGTGCTAACGATGAAGTTATCGGCGTTCAGACTTATTTTGGTGTAGGGTTCCAGTGCAAAGCAGTCATTCTCACAACTGGTACGTTCTTGGGTGGCAAAATTTGGGTTGGTAACAAGTCGATGTCAGCCGGAAGATCTGGGGAATTTGCTGCTGTTGAGTTAACCGAAACTCTGCAACGCTTGGGTTTTGAGACTGGTCGCTTGAAGACGGGTACTCCTGCACGAGTTGACAAACGGTCTGTAGACTACAGTAAATTGGAACCTCAACCGGGGGATACAGATGTGCGTTGGTTTAGCTTTGACCCCCAAGTGTGGATAGAAAGAGAACAAATGCCTTGTCACATGACGCGGACAACAGCCGAAACCCATCGTCTGATTCGAGAAAATCTACATTTATCACCAGTGTATGGTGGTTGGGTAGAAGCAAAAGGGCCGCGCTACTGTCCTAGTATTGAAGATAAGATTGTGCGCTTTGCTGACAAGGAAAGCCACCAAATATTTATCGAACCGGAAGGTAGAGATATACCAGAACTTTATATTCAAGGGTTTTCTACAGGATTACCAGAAAACTTGCAATTGCAAATGTTGCGGAGTCTGCCTGGTTTAGAAAACTGTATCATGCTACGTCCAGCTTATGCTGTTGAGTATGATTATTTGCCTGCAACTCAGTGTTTTCCCACTCTGATGACAAAGAAGGTAGCAGGACTGTTTTGTGCAGGACAAATTAACGGTACAACTGGCTACGAAGAAGCCGCAGCCCAAGGTATTGTAGCGGGAATTAATGCGGCGCGATTTGTGCGTGGAGCAGCGATGATTGTGTTCCCGCGTGAAGAAAGTTACATCGGTACATTGGTTGATGACTTGTGTACAAAAGACTTGCGGGAGCCTTACCGGATGTTAACTAGTAGGTCAGAGTATCGTTTAATTTTACGTTCTGATAATGCTGACCAACGCCTAACACCATTGGGAAGAGAAATTGGTTTAATTGACGATCGCCGTTGGGAATTATTTAGCCGCAAGCAAGCAAATATCACCGCCGAAAAAGAACGTTTGCACAGCATCCGGGTGAAAGAACATGATCAAATTGGCAAAGCGATCGCACAAGCAACTGGACAAGCAATTAAAGGTTCGATTACCCTCGCTGACTTGTTACGGCGCCCAGGCTTTCATTATTTAGACCTCAACACCTATGGACTGGCAAATCCCAAGCTTGACCGTGCTGAAACAGAAGGTGCAGAAATTGATATCAAGTATTCTGGTTATCTAGCTAGACAGCAAAATCAAATTGAGCAGATTGCTCGTCAGGCCAATCGTCACTTAGCACCTGATTTAGATTATGGAGCAATTGATACCCTTTCTAAAGAAGCACGGGAAAAGCTCACTAAGGTAAAACCCTTGACAATTGGTCAAGCCGCACGTATCGGTGGTGTAAATCCAGCAGATATTAATGCTTTGTTAATTTATTTAGAATTGCGTAGAACAAAGACGGATACTGAATTTTCAGCTTTGGCTTCCCAAAAAACTTTATGAAGCGGGAGTATAGTTGTGGGGTATATCAGGGTATAGTTTAGTATGATCGATGACATCAGTATATACTGAACATGATCATACATCCTCCTGACTACAAGTCGAATTTAATACCAAATCCCTCATCAACTCGTCTAACTGAGACGGGGTAATAGGTGTTTGCTCCCAGATCAGTACACAGGGCTAACAATTCATTAGTTCCCCGACGAAGCTAAAACTGAAAATCGTTATGTCTCAACAAGCCAGCACAAATCTTATTATTCCAGAACCATCAGATGAATTAATCGCCAGTGAACCTTGGACGATAGAAACCTACGCCGATGGTTTTATGGATGATCTATTTGCCGAGATAGACTCGATTTTAGATGGTAGCCCCAATCTACCTTCACACATAGTGCAGCAAACACACACGCATCTACAAACAGTAAAGATACCGCCAATTGTCTTGCCAGAGAAACCGTGGCGAAGCCTACAAACAGTGTCGCACTATAGAAACAACCACAATGCAGTAGTAGTAAATACTGCTCCTGTCAGCAAAGTTGTGAAGAGAGTACGCCCAAAATCACGACACTGGTTCAGTCAAATGCTGAACGTGGGAACAAGCTTAGGATTAGCGATCGCCAGCATTGTCTGGTTAACGAACTCTGGTTTACTCAACCGCGTCAAATCCACCTCTTTCCAGCAAACTTTAGAAGCACCGCAAGCAAAATTACCCACAAAAGCAGAAATAGAAGCAGATTTCGTGAATTATATGTTGGGTTCGCTTGCAGCCATAGACAGACAAGAAGCCAAAACTAATATTAAGCCTGTCAATGTTGCACTGACACCCGCAGTCACAACAAACCGCACAGCCTTAGCTTATGTCAGGAATGACCAACCTCCTGCTAACCTACCACCAGTTTTGACCGCCAACAACACATCTCCGACTCCGAGTCGTTCCACAAACGTTGTTGAGCGCATCTATATCCCTGTTTATCAAGCGCCATTACCTATGCGCTATGTACCTCCCAAGGTTTCTGGTAGCAATAGCACAACTTTGCCACCAATGCCATCTGCTATTAATCAAAAGACAACAAATACACCTAAAAAACCTACATCTGTCGTCAAACCTTCTCCCAAAACTAGCATAAAATCAACTAAACCTGCGAACACCTTAGCACTAGTGCAACCAAGCCTGAAACCCATAGAGATGAAAACTGCACCAATTACAGTCAGACAAGAAACCAAACCAACCACCAACCAACAGCCAACACCAGTAAAAACAGAAGTGACAACGACAGCTGTTGCATCTGCTCCTACTTCTACATATATCCTTGAGGGATTGCTAGAGTCAGAGAATAAATTCAAATCTGCTGCTTTATTTCAAGTCAATGGTGTGACTCAGCGCGTTGATATTGGTGAAAGCATCGGTTCTAGTGGTTGGACACTAGTAGATGTTGCAAACAAAGAAGCAATCATCCGCCGCAACGGCGAAGTACGATCAATTTTTGCTGGACAGAGATTTTAAATTGGTTAGTGATTGAACAGGTGGTTAGTAGGTAAAAACAAGTTCTAATTTACTTCTATACAGCAACATGTTTCGCCTTTTGTGCAGGCCAGACTTCAGGGTACATCGTCTCCAATTTTTCGCGAAGTTTAAAAAAGTTAAATTCTATGCCAAAACTCTGTTTAAGCAGACTGTTTGATTAATTTTAGTCGTACAAAGACGACTTGTGCTATGAAGATCAAAGATAAAAAAATCAAGATGCTCACAAAATTAGAGTAAGCACATCTTTACAACAATTGAGACAAGGTCTAAAACATCTTTATATAAAAGTGTAATATAATACTAAACTAATATAATTTAATACTTGTTTCTAAATATAAGCTCCCACGAGACTATAAATTAGAGCAGCTAGTACTAAGGTGGTAATTGTCACATATGTCCAGTTTCTTTGTTTGACAAAAAATAACAAAGAAACCGCTACCCGTAAAATAGGTGTGGCTATCAAGAGCAATAGTCCTAGTTGAATGATGCCACGGTGACTACCAGATAAAATAGTTGTGATTACACCTGTGATGGATCGAAACTCTAATGGTTCGCTGTGAAAAATATGATAATCTACGGGTTCAGACCCGTGACGAATTAGATATAATATGCCACCAAATAACACAACAGTACTAGCAAGCAAAACACCGTATTTGAGCAGATTGCTGAGTACTTTTTCTAGGATTAGTTCACTCGATGTTGGTGTAAGGTGAGTTTTACCTTCTATTTCAGTTTCATCTGAGTGCAATGGTAGAGGGATGATTTCTCTATCTGTTTGTGTTGATGCTGACCACTGACTGGTATTTGATTTAAACATACTAAGCTATTCCTGAAATTTGATGATGCAGTTTGCCAAATTTATGCCAGCACTGTTTTAAAAATTCTAAATTTTGAATATTTTTAAATCTCTCCAAAAATGTTTTGATAAACCATCTTTACAGCCATTAGTACCAAGACTAAACTGAAAACAATTCTTAATATCTGCGTTTTTGCGCCGATGAGGACTCTTGCTCCTAAGAAAGCACCGGGTAAAATACCTAACATAACTGGCATAGATAAGCCTGGATCGATGTACCCACGCGCAAGATATACACTTGCTGATGCGGCGGCGGTGACACCAATCATAAAATTGCTAGTAGTAGTGGAAACTTTAAATGGGATACGCATTACTTGATCCATTGCTAGTACTTTAAATGCTCCCGAACCAATACCTAGTAGTCCAGAAATTACACCAGCAATCAACATAACGGAAAACCCTGCGGGTACAGAATGCACATGATAAGATATTGTGCCTTCAGGTGTAGGATAATTGCTATTAAGTTGGAGATAATCGGCTAGGCGATCGCTTGTTTCATTTTCTGGATTTTCTAACTTCGGTTGTCCTGAAAGGTAAGCAGAGTAAAGTAAAACAATTGCTAAAACAATAGCTAGTACTTTCGTAGAAACAAACGTTGCAATTAAAGCCCCAATAATAGCACCAATAGTTGTGGCAACTTCTAAAAACATTCCCAAGCGCAAATTTGTCAAGCCTTTTTTAATATATGTAGAGGCTGAACCAGCACTTGTAGCAATCACAGAAACTAGTGAAGCTCCCACTGCATAGCGAATATCGACACTAAGTACAGAAGTTAATAAGGGAACGATGATAACTCCACCTCCTAATCCTGTCAGCGAACCAACAAAACCAGCAGTAAAAGATCCCAGCCAAACTAACAAAGAGAATTCTAAAATATTCAAATTGTATAACATCTTGATATGCAAGTCAAAGTTTAAGAATTAGAAATTTACAAATGCAATATATTCAAGATTCTACTTGGAAAGACAATGAAAACAAAGCAATTTATTTTGCTCATTATAATCTTATTGGTAAATCTTGTTTCTGACCAATTTCTCTGACTGATACTCAAAACTTTAGTAAAGATTAGGACTAAATTATACTAATAAAAAAAATGAAAAAAATCAGAAATAAAACATTTAATTAGAAAGCAAAGTGAATAAAAAATAATGCAATTTAATTTTATAAAAATGCTTAAAAATCAGCTATAACTCGGAAAGATGACACTTACTAATTATTGAGGGTTGATTCTTCTTGCGGAAGCAGTGTTGTCTCAGTCTCTGACTTTTCACTAACAATATTTGCTGATTGTGAATAAGGTCTAATAATAGAACTTACACCAATTGCCCAAGCGATCGCTACCATCCAACCTGCAAGAATATCACTCGGAAAATGAACCCCCAGATAAAGCCTTGTCCAGCCAATAGTTAACAAATACAAGCTACCTAAAGTTACCGTCAACCAACACCAAATACTACCCCAAGTTAAAACGACCAAAATAGCAACAAACGTCATACTTGTCATTGCATGACCACTGGGAAATGAATAGTCAAACTCTGGTGTGACTGAATCCCATAGATGGGGGCGTACTCTGTGCCAAAATTCCTTAGCTGTATGGTTGATGGTAGCGCTACCAATAGCGGTAATCAGTAAATAACTGAGCGATCGCCAACGACGTTGCGTTAATAAAATTAGAGTCATAACACTCAAAATTGGTAATATAGTTCTAAATGAACCGAATCTAGTCAAAATGGCGGCTATTGTGTCTAGCTGTGGCTGTGCTACGGAATGAATTGCCACTAGAATAGGCAAATCCCAGAGAAAACCACCTTCATTTTGTCTCACCTCCAACGCCAGCAGTCCAAATACTTGCAGTGGTAAGTATATTCCAAACAATAGCAACAATAGAGAACGCCAATGAGTAATTAACAGCTGTTGCAAAAACTCTACAGGTGTCTTTTGTTGTGATTTTTCTAGCTTTGACATATCAAATACGGTATTACACTGGAGTTAATGTAGTTTTATTTAAATACTGACATATAAATCTAACTAAAAGCTGATTTCAGAAGAAATCGGCTTTTGTTGATTGTGTTAAAAAGCGCTAGTATTATTTGTCACTCCGTACTCTTACTCTAGACTTTTATTTCTATTCATCTTAAAATACAGTAAATTGATAGGCTTTATGTATTTTATCTATAAAACAAGAGTATGGATTTTTTACTCTTACCTCTATTCAGCTTTATAGTTGGTATTGTTGTTGGTCTAACAGGAGTTGGTGGTGCTTCTTTGATCACCCCAATGTTAATTTTTGTTTTTCAAGTTCCACCTGTAATAGCAGTAAGTTCTGATGTGGTTGCTGCAACACTGATGAAAATTGTTGGTAGCATCAAGCACTACCAACAGCAAACCCTAGATGGGGAAGCAGTAAAATGGTTAGCCTTGGGAAGTGTTCCTGGTTCACTGTTTGGGGTAGTAATTCTGCACTTACTTAGACAGACAGGAGAAGTTCATTTGAACAGCATTATGCTTCATTTGGTAGGTATTGCCATAATGGCAATTACAATTCTGACATTAATACAAATGTTGCTGTTGACTTTCTTCCCAAAATTGCAACTACCTGAACTTCCAAAATATGATTTAAAAACTAATATAGGACGCTTACAAACAATAACTACTGGAGCTATTTTAGGTTGTATTGTTGGTTTAACCAGTGTCTCTTCTGGTTCAATGTTTGCATTGGTATTAATTGCATTTTTTCGTCTTGACCCACGAAAGTTAGTTGGTACAGATATCTCCCAAGCTGCTATTTTGTTATTATTTACTTCTCTTGGGCATTTAACATTAGGCACAGTAGATTGGAATTTGGTACTACCAATATGGCTAGGCTCAATTCCAGGAGTTCTAGTAGGCGCTAAAATCTGTAAAATCGCACCTCAAAAGCCACTACGATTTATTGTTTACTCTATATTAATGATGGTCAGTTTAAAGTTAGTTTATTAGTCAATGGTCAATTGTTATTTGTCTCCCTTGTCCTCCTTGTCCTCCTTGTCCCTCTTACCAATTTTTAATTTTTAATTTTTAATTGATAAGTTCCTATTCCCCAGAAGTCTCAGCTTTATTAACCAAGTTTTTCTCTCGTTTGAGAGTTTCTTCAAGGGCTTGAATTTGTTCTCGACGTGCTTCTAATTCCAGGGTACGACGTGCTAAGTCTTGGTTTTGCAAAGTCAAGTTTTGTCGCCACTTTTCCGCCCTTTCTGCTTCTTGGCGCAAAAAATCTGGAGTAATACCTGTGGTTAGGTAAGTACCGATCAAATCCATTACCCAGTTAGTAGCTTCTTCTATTTTTTCTATATCACCTGTTGGAGAAAGTTCGACTAAAACAAGCAATTTTTCTGTCATAGTCTTGCCTTTTCCTAAGAGAATAAAAGCTTCTTCTGGAATTTTTACCCATATATTATTAACTTCTTGACGTGCTAATAAATGTAACTGGAGTTGATCTAAAAATTCGTTTCTGTGTACTTGGGCTAGATATAGCATAAATTTAGAAAAATAATGAATTACAAATTATGAATTATGAATGATAAAAGATTTCATAATTTCTAATTCATCATTCATAATTCTTTATAGTTATGCTAGCTGACGCAAGCGATCGCGCAAGATTTCAGCTTGCTTTTGAGCTTCTGCTAAAGTGTCTCGTGTTTCCTGCACCACATTTGCTGGAGCTTGTTCAACAAATTTAGGATTACTTAACCTAGCAGTCAGAGCCTTAATATCCGCTTCCAGTTTGCTAAGGCGTTTTTGCAGTTTGGTGGTATAAGCTTGAATGTCTACGACACCTGCAAGAGGGAGTAAGACTTGTACTGTACCAACTACGCCTGCGATCGCTTGTTCTTTTGATTGTGGCAGTTGTGATTCTTCTGATTGTGGTAGGCTTTTTTGAGATGATTGAAACTGTTGCCAGAATATTTGTCTAGCCTCAGCAGATAGTAAATACCGGATGACAAACCACGCAGCGTAACCAAAACCGACAAGTTCAAAGAAATTTCCCAACAACGCAATATCATCAATCGCATCGGCGATCGCTAGACCAATTCGGAAAAAGTAAATTGCTGCGAGAACTAAGGCGATAGTCTTCCAAGCAATTCGAGGTTTTTCTTCCTGTTGTTTATTCTCGCCAACAGCGATCATTAAATTCTCAACCTTTGCCAAATCTTTAATATAAGATTGTCCCGTGGTCAGAATTTGCCTTTCTTGGAAGCTGTCGCTTTGCAAATTTACATTGACTTTCACCCCTGGTTTAACATCCGCTTCGGCACGTAAGTTGCGAATAGTGCGGATTGTACCAATCAATAGTTCAAACTGTTCTTCTAACCCAGCATCTATTAAATTTGTCTGTGCTTCTGGATACTGTTGTAAAGATAAACTTTGTTGAGTATCTTCTCCTTGTTGGGTGAGAGTGTGCCAAATTTCCTCAGTAATATGAGGCATAAAAGGATTAAGTAGCTTCAAAATCCCTTCCAGCACATAAGCTAAAGTTTGTTGTGCAACCCGTCGCGATACAGGATCAGCATTCTTTTGCAAGCGAGATTTAGCTAGTTCAATATACCAGTCACAAAAATCACCCCAGATGAAATCATACAAACCCTTCGCAGCTTCACCCAAACCGTAATTATCCATATAATTGCGCGTTTGCTGCACAACACCGTAATAACGCGAAAGAATCCAGCGATCGCTCAACTCTGTATTGGTTGGTTCTCCTAATTGCTGTGGCGTCTGTCCATCTAAATTCATCATCACGAACCGGGCCGCATTCCATAGCTTATTAGCAAAATTGCGGGACGCTTCCACAGAAGGCGACTCGTCGGTCTTACGATTGTAATCCATACGGATATCTTGACCCGCGCCCGCTACTTCCCTAATCATCGTATAGCGCAGAGCATCTGTGCCGTACTTATCAATTAACAATAACGGGTCAATACCGTTACCCTTACTCTTGGATTGCTTTTGACCATTTTCATCCAACACCAATCCGTGGATGTAAACATCTTTAAATGGCATTTGTCCGGTAAAATGTCCCGCCATCATCGTCATTCTTGCAACCCAGAAAAAGATGATGTCAAAACCAGTTACCAAAGTACTATTCGGGTAAAAAGTTGCTAAATCCGGGGTTTGTTCCGGCCAGCCCAAAGTTGAAAACGGCCACAATCCAGAAGAAAACCAAGTATCCAGCACATCTGGCTCTTGTTCTACCTTGACATTTTCTCCAAATCGTGATATTAACTTTTCCCGTGCTTCTGACTCACTCCGCGCCACAACAAACGGCGTGTTATCGGTAATCTCATCACCCGTTTCACTTACAGCGTACCAAGCCGGGATTTGGTGTCCCCACCACAATTGCCGAGAAATACACCAATCCTTCAACTTCACCAACCAATCACGATAGACTTTATGCCAGCGTTGAGGCACAAACCGGGGTGAATTTTTCTCGTCGAGGAATTCCAGCGCCCGGTCTGCCATCGGGCGGATGGCGACAAACCATTGTGTTGAAAGCAAAGGTTCTACCGGAACTTTACCACGCTCACTATAAGGAACCATATGCTTATAATCTTCCACCTTCACCAGAACACCATCTGCCTCCAGGCGGTCAACTACATTCTTTCTACCAACAAAGCGATCTTGTCCTTGAAACTCACCAGCATTCTCATTTAGAGAGCCGTCCTTATTCATAATATTGATAAACGGCAGATTGTGACGTTTACCCATTTCAAAATCATTCAGATCATGGGCAGGAGTCACCTTCACGCAACCAGTCCCAAAACTGGGGTCAACCAACTCATCGCCAATAATCGGAATTTCCCGATTCATAATAGGCAACGTGAGAGTTTTTCCAATCAAATGCTGATAACGTTCATCATTGGGATTTACTGCCACCCCCGTATCACCTAGCATGGTTTCTGGTCGAGTCGTCGCCACCTCTACATAACCAGAACCATTAGTCAACGGATAACGGAAGTGCCAAAGATGACCATCAACTTCTTTGGCGTCCACTTCCAAATCAGAAACAGCTGATTGTGACTCAGGACACCAGTTGACTAAATATTTACCACGATAAATCAGTCCTTCTTCGTAAAGACGGTTAAAAGCTTCCAAAACAGCTTTAGTTAAACCTACATCTAGGGTAAAACGTTCCCGCGACCAATCTACCGACACACCCAAACGTCGCAGTTGATTAACAATTGTTCCCCCAGATTCTGCCTTCCACTGCCAAGCACGTTCTAGAAATTTCTCACGTCCTAATTCATAGCGAGTTTTGCCCTCTGACTTAAGTTGCTTTTCCAATATCGTATGGACAGCGATGCTAGCGTGGTCAGTTCCGGGCAGATAAAGAGCATTATCTCCCTTCATGCGGTGATAGCGCACGAGGCTATCAATTAAACTGTTGTCAAAAGCGTGACCCATGTGCAAGCTACCAGTGACATTGGGTGGTGGGATGACGATGCAGTAAGATTCACCGCCTGCTTGGGGGTCAGCTTTGTAGATTTGATTTTCTTCCCAAAATTTTTGCCACTTGGCTTCAGTGGTAAAGGGATTGTACTGACTAGGGAGATTAATCATTGTTGCGGTCATGCTGGGAAAACTAAGTGCGGAAGGACTTTAATAAATTTTGCCACAGTGTTGGAGAGTGTTTTATGAGCGATCTTAACAATACTCCCCACACATAATGAAGCGACGTGTGGGGAGTATGTCAATGAGCGGATAACATTTATGCATGGGGTAGTTCAGTGTATGATTCTTTAAATATTTTTCAGTTTTTCAGTTTTTCTTGGAACAGCAAATGAGTATCCGCCATGCGACAGAAGCTGATTTGCCAAAAATAGTGGCAATTTACAACGCCGCAGTTCCCGGCCGCATGGCAACTGCTGATTTAGAACCAGTGTCTGTGGAAAGTCGTCGTACTTGGTTTAGTGCGCGATCGCCCTCAAAAAGTCCTCTTTGGGTAATTGAAGTCGAGGGCGTAGTGGCTGGATGGTTGAGTTTACAATCTTTTTACGGACGACCAGCCTATCACGCTACTGCTGAGGTTAGTATTTACATTGATCCTACGTATCATCGCCACAGTTTAGGAAAACAACTACTAACTCAAGCAATTAACCAAAGTCCTCGCTTAGGCATCAAAAACTTAGTCTGCTTTATTTTTGCCCATAACCATCCCAGTTTAAAACTGTTTGAAAAATTCGGCTTTCAAAATTGGGGATACTTACCCAAAGTTGCAGAATTAGATGGTGTGGAACGGGATTTAATAATTATGGGACTACATATTTAATAGTTGTCATTTGTCGGTTTCATCACTTGGGTAGTAGCTTTATTGTAACGAACTCATTATAATGTCAGTCCCCTTATCAGCAATCATCATGGTTGCTGCTGCCGTATTTGCGGTTATTGACAAAGGAAACACCGAAGAGTCAATTACACGCAATCCTGATGTACCGCGCACCTTGAGTTCTGTGTCCACTACGGAATTCTCATCAACCCCCATCCTGCAAGTCCCGCAATAGTGCTGTGTCGTATCGGCTGTTTTTCTGATGTAACTCTCCAAATCTGCCCCCGGTTCTGGAGCAATTTGCTTTTCCCGCCATTGGCTCAAGCCTGGTTGATTGCCAATGTCGATCCCTAACTGAAGTGCCTTTTTACACATCTGCATATCTCCTGGTTTCGTCAGATATCCTGGATCAATCAGAGGAGAGTCATCAGGATCTCTGGAACGCAGGTTAACAGTTCCCGTACTCTTCAGGTGCATAATATTTGGCCACAACCAAAAAGAACGTTCTAAACCTGGGAAACCTTTTAGTGTTCCAACACCTACTGAGGATTCTATATCAATAACGGAACTACTATTTTCTGTATGACTGAAGATAACGGCTGGGGCTAGACTATAGGAATAGAATGGTACATCTTTGTTTGGGGAAATAGAAAATCCAGCACTGACAAAAATATCGTCATGTAAATTCCGACCTACCTCTGGAAGATTCGCAACTACAGAAATATTAAATTTTGCTAACTCGTTTTCATCACCGATACCCGAAAGCATCAATATTTTTGGACTTGCGATCGCTCCGGCACTCAGAATAATTTCATTTTGTATGTAAGCAAGCTGTTGTTGACCTTCTTTGACATATTCAATACCAATTGCTTTAGTATCTTCAAATAAGATTCGCGTCACAAAAGCCTGACTTAGCACCGTTACATTCTGATATTGTTCTGGCTGGAAAGTGCTGTATGTGGTTTCTCGAATAAAATTGGGTGAATTAGTGATGTTAAATTGAAATAGAGCGTATCCATATTGACTATTGCTGGTATTGTAGTTGGGATTATAAGGCAAGCCATATTGCTTTGCAGCAGTAAACAAATCATTGATGAACTCATCTGCTTCTCCTATCAACACTTTCATGGTTTCCTCTATTTTTTGAAAGTGTGGCAAAACATCATTCCATGACCAGCCGGGTGCTACCTTGCCCCACGTGTCAAAATCGGATTTGCTACCCCGCACGTAGACCATAGCATTATGTAGCCCACACCCACCTAAAACTTTTGCTTGCGCTAGCTGAATGACACGATTGTTTAAATTGGGTTGGGGTACTGACTGATAACCCCATTCAATTTCTGGACATTTCTGTAAAACTTCAAACCAGTCGCTTGGTATCCACATCTTTGTGTTGTCTGGAGTTCCCCCAGCTTCAATCAGGAGAATACTCATACCTGAATCATAAGCAGCAAGCTTTGAAGCAACTATGCTCCCAGCCGAACCCGCACCAATAACGATGTAGTCATAATAGGCTCGTTCTGTCATTTTGTAATAGTTAACCACCTAGATTTTTCTTTTACAAATGGCTTCTTAGATTACTTATGTTGGACTTTCTGGTGTAAGTAGTCAGATAGATTGTTTTTTAAACATATTTTAACAGGATGTAATCTTAAAAATACTGAATTTTCTTGAAAGGATATTAAATTCTCTCTTAGAAGAGGAATATATCAAACTTGCTAACGTTGGCACTACACCCTTTTGCCAATTTTTAATTGATATGTCCCCTTTCCTTTAATGCGGCGTTTGAGTCGGCTTGATATTTTTGGCTTTGTAGAAAGTTTCTAAGCTGTCGCGATCGCCTACAAAACGCCAATGCCAAGGTTCATAACTCACACCTTGAGAATTATTTTTGGGAAAGGACATCTCAAAGCCAAAACGAGCAGCATTTGTTTGTAACCATTGAAAAGCTTTGGTATTTTCAAAATTCTCATTTAAGTTAGTGGCTGGCACTGCTCCGTCCCCAATATCCACAGCGTAACCTGTATGATGCTCACTATGACCAGGAGGAGCGCTTAAAGCCGCTCTCTCGGCTGGGGTTTGATTACGTTGAGCACCCACCTGAAAAAATAATTGTTCTTGCTCTTTAACTGAACGAAAACTAGAAATAGGTGTCAAAATTACATTAGCACTCCTAGCTGCTGCTACCATTTCCTGATATTTTTGGGCGGCTAATTTTCGCATTCTTTGCCGTCCATCTGCGGAAATTGCTGCTAGTTCTGATTCTGGTGCTTCTGTGTATACTAAATGTCCAAGAACTTGGTCAGTATTATTATTTTGTGTAGTTGCAGAAGTCGAATTAGTAGGCGAAGGCTGAGAAACTGGATTTTTTTTCGGTGCAGTCCAGGCGAACAAAAAACCACTAATTACAGCCAGCACGGTAAAAACAATTAATCCCCCAATTCCCAAAACCAAGAGAGACAGACGCCTCCTGGGTGCTATATCAGGAGTATCGCGTAAAGCTGCTGGAATATCTTCACCAGACAGAGGTGATGAGTTTCGCGGTTTTCCAGAAAACTCAGCGTTCTTCAAGGGTTAACTCCTGCTTTTGTCAAGTATTCACTAACAGATTTTGACACTCCTTTGGCGAAAGCGCAAAGGATTCTAACGGTTGCATAACCGATGGATAAATCCACCCACTGAGGTTATTTCCTTTTTTGGGTAGGAGTACCGTTAAGCATTGTAGCTTTATTTATCTCAAACAGACTTGTCAGAGCAGATTTGGATTGCACCTGCGATCGCTCAAAAAGCAATAGCAACAGCCATCATAATAACGGCTGTTGCTAGCCTCTAACAAAAAACTCAAAAATTGAGTTTTTAGAATTATTTAAACGTTGTATTCTGCTTGTATTTTCAGCGATGGACTGTTATCAAACACCTTGACAAAACTGATTCTAATGTTTTCGTTGTAGTACCAGGCATTTTTGGCAGAACCGCTAAGTTGATACGCCCGTTCTCCGGGATCGCCGCCTGTAATTAAGCCAATTTCTTGCCCGTCTATTGTCAGCTTCTTCAAGAGACTTGAATTCTCTGTGGTTTCAGATGAATCGTGTAAGATCGCTACGAAGAAAAAGTCTTCCTTGGGCTGATAATTGTCATGTTTACGCTCCACCGTAATCTGGCGTGTTGAACCAGTTTGACTGTGCGTAATTAGTACCTCGCGATATTCGCTGTTGGCCAGTTCATCGTTATCGTATATAGCTGACTCCTTGGGTTCAGAAGCACGGCTGACGCCATCATCCAAATACATGGTATATTGACCACTTTCA
Source organism: Pelatocladus sp. (assembly GCF_059505505.1). Lineage (NCBI taxonomy): Bacteria > Bacillati > Cyanobacteriota > Cyanophyceae > Nostocales > Hapalosiphonaceae > Pelatocladus > Pelatocladus sp. Next base: position 24,387 of record NZ_JCACKS010000266.1, read on the forward strand.
CCAGGATATATGTTCAATGTGATCGGATTGAGCAGACCTTTGCTGTTTCGTTCTCCCACATATTGTTCAACCTCTACAGTGGGTACGATCGCACCTGCTCGTATGAAAATAGGAACGATAAAGGGAATGTGTCTGGGGTCGCTACTCAGACTTGCATCAAAACCGCGTATAGTAGTCCCACCATCGACAGCAGCATCAAGCGGCTGTTTATTGTCTTTAAAAGAATACCAGTTGCTGCCAGCAGGCAGATAAATATCCCGTTTGCCATAGCCGTTCTGGGCTGACTGCGGATCTAGAAGTGGGGCTACAAGGATATCGTGGCGAACGAAGAACTGGTCGTCGAGGAAGGCGATTTTGTCATTGTAGAGTGCCTTGTCTTGTGAATCGTTGAGAAACATGGGCCGACAAATGGGCAAGCCATCAAATGTGTTCTCAAACATGGCGTCATAGAAAACCTGGAGGAGCCGATACCGCAATTCAATGTAATACTTGCAGGCAGGCAAAACTGCACGATAAAAATCTTGCGGTTCCGGCAAGTGACCACCTTGATGTTGGTTAAACCATTCTTCGTACATGAAGATTTCTTGGAACTCTTTGCGCCCCTTACGCATATAGTGGTTGCGGAACCAGGGTAGGAAAGCTCCCGCAGCGACCCAGCGAATAAAAAGTTCAGGGCCGACCCAGTGTTGTTCATCGTTTTCTTGTTCAAAGCCGCCGATATCTTGCCCACAGATGGTAACACCAGTCATGCCAAGGGACATAACTTGGGATACGTTGATCTTCAGAAAATCCCAGGTCGAAGAGTTGTCACCTGTCCACAATGCGGCAAAGCGATGAGCGCCAGTAAAACTGCCGCGCCCGACAATAAAGTTACGATCTTTGCGGCGTTGTCCTGGTTTATCTGACTGCTCCGAGTAGACAAGCTGATTGAGACCATAGTACGTCGCTTTGTGGAGATTGTACGAATACAAATTCCACACCTTAATGGCTGGAGTCAGTTTGGGTTCCTCTCCCACAATAGAATCGTCTGTAACTAGCAATCGGAAGGGGAAGCCCCGCATATCTCCACGGCGCGAACGGATAGCAGGTGTCGTCATGTCCTGCCAAACCATTTCTAGACCCATATCAAACAGATATTGATATTGCTTACCCCACCAATCACGCACCTCTTGCCGTCCTAAATCGGGGTAATGACCAGGCGTACCCATTTCTTGTCCTGTAAGTCGGTCATTTCCGTAGTAAACTTCCCCAATATAAGGATTGCCCGTATTAGCGTTGTGTTCCGGATCGTGTGCGAAGAAAACGCTTTCCTGTCCAGGAGGATCGTAATTTTGGTAGCTGTAACCTTTGTTAAGGTCTTCAGGGTTGTTCAGATTGAGATCACCAAAGAAGCGCTGATCTTTTACAAAATAGCCCTTTTCCACGCCTTCGCTATAGGTTTTGTAGTACGATTTCTGATTACTGCTAATAATTGGGGTAATGTTCGTGCTGCACTTCACACCCTGTGCTTTTAAATTAGCAAACATCCCTTTGGGATCAGGGAATCTGCCTGTATTGATGGTGAAGGTGTGGTAATTATCCTGTACATCTACATCTACGTGGAGACCATCTAGCGGAATTTGGTACTCGCGATGTTTGCGAACAGTCCATTCCAAAGCTCCGCGATCTTCATATCCATAGCATCCTTGATGGTATCCCAAAGCCCATCGGGGTTTTAGCCGCGATCGCCCGACAATCTCAGTAAAGCTGTTTATCAGCTCCGCCGGAGTATCTGCCATGAAGAAATAATAGTCAAGGTCGCCAAAGCGTGTACCGATCAGATAGGCGCTGGAATTATAATAAGCTGTTCAGCATTTAAATTGGGTATAATAAAAAGCCGAATTCAGTAAAAA
>NZ_JCACKS010000267.1:0-26257 GCF_059505505.1 Pelatocladus sp.
GAGTTCGCGTAGAATTTACGCGAACTCATTCTTTTTTGTCCAAAGTCCAATTATAAGTTGAAGTCACATGTAACTCTTTGAGTTGCTTGACATCTACACTCGAGGGCGCATCTGTCAACAAGCAACGTGCTTGCTGTGTCTTCGGAAACGCCATCACATCTCGAATAGATTCTTCTGCTGCTAACAACATCACTAATCTATCTAAGCCATACGCAATACCGCCATGAGGTGGCGTACCATATTCAAACGCTTCTAAAAGAAAACCAAACTTATTTTGTGCTTCTTCATTAGAAAGTCCGATCGCATCAAAGACTTGCTGTTGAATTTCCCGTTGGTAAATCCGCAAGCTACCACCACCAACTTCAAAGCCGTTGAATACTAAATCATAAGCTTGGGCGCGTGCTGTTTTCAAATCGTCTAAATCATCAGGGTGGGGTGCAGTAAATGGGTGGTGGAGTGCTTCGAGGCGCTTTTCGTCTGCATTCCACTCAAACATCGGAAATTCTGTAATCCAGAGTAAATTGATTTTATCAGGATCAATTAGTCCAAACTCCCTAGCAATTACTTGCCTTAATCTATCCAAAGTTTTATTAACAGTAGCAGCATCTCCAGCACCAAATAATAATAAGTGACCAGGTTTTGCATCTGTGCGACGCAAAATTTCCTGTTTTTGTTCCTCTGTGAGATTATCTTTAATTGCCCCAATGGTATCAATTTCCCCGTTATCTCTGACACGGATGTAAGCTAAACCTTTAGCACCAGCTTCACTAGCTTCCTTGAATAAGTCGCCACCTGGCTTAATTCTGACATTAGAAATGGCGTCGTTACCGTTGGGAATGGGTAGAATTTTGACGGTTCCACCACTGGCGATCGCATCACGAAAAACTTTGAAACCGCAGTCTTTAATTACATCAGAGACATTAACTAATTCCAATGCATAACGGGTGTCAGGTTTATCACTACCATAGCGTTCCATCGCCTCAGTGTAGGTTAGACGAGGAAAAGGACGCTGTAACTCAGTATCTTTAACTGTTTTGAAGATATAACCAACTAACTTTTCGTTGAGTTCAATAATTTCTTCTTGGGACATAAAACTCATTTCCATGTCCAATTGCGTGAATTCTGGTTGTCTATCAGCACGCAAATCTTCATCACGGAAGCAACGGGCAATTTGATAGTATCTGTCAAACCCAGACACCATCAATAACTGTTTAAATAATTGGGGAGATTGGGGTAAAGCAAACCACTCACCAGGGTTGACGCGACTGGGAACTAAATAATCCCGCGCCCCTTCTGGGGTGGAACGGGTAAGTATAGGGGTTTCAACTTCTACAAAACCTTCTATATCTTCCAAATAGCGACGCATTGCTTTGACGACTTGATAGCGTAATTGCAGATTACGCGTCATTTGGGCGCGTCGCAAATCTAAGTAACGATACTTCAACCGCAAGTCTTCTCGTACTGTATCTGTCTCGCTGCTAGAAACCTGAAAGGGTAATTGCTTGCGAACTGCGTTGAGTAATTCTATGTTCTCTGCGTAAATTTCAACTTCGCCTGTAGGTATGCGGTTATTAAGAGACTCGTCTGGACGTTGCGACACCCTACCTGTGACTTTAATGACATACTCATTTCGTAAGGCATTTGCTTGTTCATAGGAATCTGGGGTACGTTGGGGATCGCTGACAATTTGCACAATTCCAGAGCGATCCCGTAAATCTAAAAATATCACGCCCCCATGATCGCGGCGACGGTCTACCCATCCATATAAGGTGACAATTTCTCCAATATGTTGTGTTCGGAGTTCGCCGCAATAGTAAGTTCGCATAGTTGTTAGTTCTGAGTTACCAAGCTAGACAAATTAAGTAAAAGTCAAACCTTCTAATTATCTAGCATCATTTGCCATTGTTGTGATTCCGGTTAAAAAAAGATGAAATTATTTAGCAAAATTAGGGGCAGATTTTCCAACCCGTCCCTAAAGAGTAACAAATACTTACTATGATTGAGCAATTAAATCAACTAAGATTAAGAACGTGGGGCATTGAAAGTATCCCAAGCAGCTTTAGCAGCATCTTGACAGCGATCGCCGAATTCTTCTACTTGTTTGAGCATTAAATGCCAGTTTTTCTCTGCTTCTTGCTGCAAGACTAGCCAAGAATGTTCAATGCGATCGCGCTCAATCAGTTTATCACCCTCAATTGCTTGGCGTGCCTGACGTACAGCATTGAGATAAGTCTCACGGGTGAGAGTCCCTGCGGATTCAGCTTCAGATTGGGCGCGTCTTTTAATGGCTTCGATTAATGCTTTAGTTTCACCCTTAACTTCGTCAGTCTCACCAGCCATCTCAGTTTCTACGATTTCTTCAGTTTGAGAACTGACTCGCACAACAACCAAGTTTTCTTCATTGTTAGAGTTCATTAGTATCTCCTTATTGTGATAGTGATATATAGGTGTGCAGGTTATGAGATTCAGAAAAATCAACACTCAGGGAACTTCAAACAATAAATTATTCCACTTTTGCACCTAATATTTATTCCCTCGTGTCTCCCTTGTCCTCTGCAATTGAATAGTCCCTAATACCCGATCCCTAATCCCCGATCCCTAATTCCTTCTTGTTCTAATTTCAGCAATGCTTGCACTCGTGCTTCTGTGGATGGGTGACTAGAGAACAAATTACTCATAAACTGCCCTGAGAAAGCATTTGTAATTAATAGTGGCTCAAAAGCAGGGTTAGCATTGAGAGGTATTTGTCGCGCTGTTGCATCTAAACGTTGCAGCGCACGGGCCAAAGCACGGGGATTGCCTGTAATTTTAGCGGAACCTGCATCTGCTGCAAACTCTCGTGTGCGGGAGATACCCAACTGGATAATTGTTGCCGCAATTGGAGCAAGTATTACTGTTAATAATAAGCCTAGAGGATTGGGACTATTGCGATCGCCTCGTGAAGAGGGTGAAAACCAAAGCCCGTAACTAAGCATTTGAGCTAAAAAAGAAATCGCACCTGCGATCGTTGCAGCAACGGCTTGGGTGAGGGTATCACGGTTATTAATGTGAGTGAGTTCGTGGGCAATTACACCCTCAAGTTCATCTTCTGGTAATATCTGCAAAATACCTTCAGTGACGGCGACAGCAGAGTGTTGAGGATCGCGCCCTGTTGCAAAGGCGTTGGCATTTTGGGAAGGAACAATATATATACTGGGTGTAGGTAGATTTGCCCGTTGGGACAACCTTTCTACCATTGCATACAGCCCTGGTGCTGCTTGTGGTGACACAGGTTGAGCGCGATAAGCAGCCAGGGCAATTTTATCAGATTGATACCATGAAAATAAATTGGTAACTGCTGCTATAACAATACCGACAACTACGCCTGTGCTACCACCAATTATCCAATAACTAATCGTAATTAAAAGTCCGCTTAATAAGGCCAGTAAAGCGGCTGTTTTTACTTGATTTATCATAGTTATTTACTCATTGGCTACAACTACTAAACACAAACATTAGCTTGAGCCACGATTTGATCTTATCGACCTCTACACAGATTTTTCAGGTAGAAATAGCGCCCATGTTATGTACGGTTTTCTCTCTGAATGTTAAGGAAGATTGAGTAATTTGGATTACATATTGTTTTTAAATAAAACGCATCTATCTAAAGTCATAAATATTTATATAAGTATATACAAAAATATAAAAATACTGTGAAATTTGCAATTAGCGATCGCCTAGCTTTGCAAAGTATCTTATGTTGTAATTGCGCTTTACTATATAGTGTCGGTAAAATTTCTAGAAACTAAAATATTGGTCATTAACAATACTTTAAAAGTACAGTAATATATCACACTAGTTTGGCAGGATGAATCAGGAGAATATTAAAGGGTTGATACAAACGTTTTCTATTATGCACAATCTGAGTAATTTTACGCTATAACACTGTTATTCTCTAAGGATAACCCCATGAGGGAAAATACAAAAAGCATTGGAGTTTTGCACAAAGTTGGAAAAACTTTGCACGAATTGGCAGAGTTTGTTTTTAATCCTTGGTTAAATAGCACGTCTGTTCACCCATTAGAACGAAGAGTGCAAATTTTAGAACGACGCTTATATCAAGGAATGGTAGAGAAAGAGGAGTTTCAAGACATAGTTATTCAAGACTTGCAACAGCAGATAGACTGTTTACAAGAAAGTACAAATTCTCGGTTAGAGAATATCATTAACTACGAAGTCCGTGATCAAGTACTAGAAGTACTCAAAGAACAGACACATATCATTAACCAAATCATTAAACCTGCTGTTGAAGATGTAATCTATGAGTTAGAGCATAAAAAGCAGTCTTCTCAACCCAATGTCAGTACTGCTGAAATTCAAAAAAGACAAGACAAACTTCGTCAGTCTTTGGCACATATTGAAGATTTAAATGCATCTATTCCTCATATAGAAGCACAAAGAGTAGCTTGTATTGAAGCTGGACGATGGCTACTATCTCGGCGATTAGAATTAGCACAAACAGTAACAAGTAAACTAATGAGTCCACAACATCCCCAGACAGAAGAATTTCGTCAAAATATTTGCAAATATATCAAATTACTTGGCTGCTGCATGGAAAATGAGATTGAACCACGTCTATTGTATAAAAAAGTTATTACTCACCGACAACCGCCAATTCAGACATATGTGAAAGCATTTCAAATCATTAAAACCAAATACATCAATGATTGGGAATCTTCACATCAAGTATCAACTCAAGCTGCGGAAGAATTAAGAAGTTACTTTAATTACTTGATTAAATATTTATCGACTGTCTCTAGTCTGAATCAAGAGCATTTTTGATCTCAGTCTCGATCGCAGCAATAACTCGTCGATGATAATTTTCTGCTTGCAACAGAAGATTAACACTATTCTCAATTAACTTGCTCTTTCGCCAGCATTGCTCCTCATTTAACTGCATTGCTAGATTTTGCAGTACCTGAATCATAGCAGTATTATGTTCCTGAACACGCTGGTCTAAAAATTGATGTTTCATATACATAGCAAGTTAAATTTCGCACATTACATTATTCTCTGGTTAAGCATGAAACCAGGAAAATAAACATTAAGATTTTAAAGCTTACAAAAGGTCAACAGGACTTGACATAAAAAGGCTGATAGCAGTGATAAATTTTTCCTATATAGAGGAGCAAGATTAAACAAGATTAAAATCAAGATGAAGAAACATTTCGTAGCTCAAGGGCATGAAACGCATCGTCTTGGTAGCAGGGTTTGAGTCTTTCAACGCCGACTTGTATCGCAAAGCGGCGGATCTGGCGATCGCAAGTTGTCCAGAGTTGGATATCAGAGTTTTTAGCGATCGCGACATTAGCAGTAAGCATCAAGAAGTAGAAGCTGCACTAGCTGGCGCTGACGTATTTTTTGGTAGCTTGCTGTTTGATTATGATCAGGTGTTGTGGTTGCGCTCGCGCATTGCGAATATTCCCATCCGCCTTGTCTTCGAGTCTGCATTAGAATTGATGAGTTTTACCAAGTTGGGTGCATTTGCGATTGGTGACAAACCCAAAGGTATGCCCAAGCCTGTAAAATTTATCCTTGATAAATTCAGTCAAGGACGAGAAGAAGATAGATTAGCAGGTTATATTAGTTTTTTGAAAATCGGACCGAAACTGTTAAAGTTCGTGCCAGTGCAAAAAGTCCAAGACTTACGCAACTGGCTAATTATTTATGGTTACTGGAACGCAGGCGGGCCGGAAAACGTCGCGGCTTTATTTTGGACATTAGCAGAAAAATACTTAGGATTAAAAGTTGGTGACATTCCCCCACCCATCGAAACCCCCAACATGGGATTGCTTCACCCCGATTATCAAGGATATTTTGAATCACCGCGTGAGTATTTGGAGTGGTACTGCAACAGACAAGGGGGAGAAGTTTCGCCGCATCTTCCTGTAGTGGGAATTCTGCTTTATCGCAAGCATGTGATCACTAAACAACCCTACATCAATCAACTAATTCGCCGTTTTGACGCAGCTGGATTAATCCCTTTACCTATTTTTATCAATGGTGTGGAAGGACATGTTGCTGTACGTGACTGGATGACAAGTGATTACGAAACTCAGCAACGCCAGCAGGGTAACGTCGAAACTCCATCTTTGTCTGAGGAAGCAGTCAAAGTAGATGCGATCGTCTCGACAATTGGTTTTCCTTTGGTGGGTGGGCCTGCTGGTTCAATGGAAGCAGGACGGCAAGTTGAGGTAGCAAAACGCATTCTGACTGCCAAGAATGTTCCGTATATAGTTGCTGCACCTCTATTAATTCAAGATATTTATTCTTGGACACGCCAAGGTATAGGAGGTTTGCAAAGTGTTGTTTTATACGCTTTACCAGAATTAGATGGAGCAATCGACGTTGTTCCTCTTGGCGGTTTGGTAGGAGAAAATATCTATTTGGTTCCCGAACGAGTACAACGTTTAATTGGCAGAATCAAAAACTGGATTCATCTGCGACAAACTCCAGCATCTGCAAGAAAAATTGCCATTATTCTTTATGGATTTCCACCTGGTTACGGTGCAGTGGGAACTGCTGCATTATTGAATGTACCTCGTAGTCTCCTGAAATTCCTAGAGGCACTTCAATATCAAGGTTACAAAGTCGGAGATTTGCCAGTTGATGGAGAAGAGTTGATTCAGCAAGTCAAAGAAGCAGATGAGGCTTTTGATGAGATGGAGAAAGATAGACGTGGCGATGGCGAGCAAGAAACTTTCCCCGCGTCTGTTAATGCCAAAACCCTGGAAAAATGGTTGGGATATCTCCGCACTTCCCGGATAGAAAAGCAATGGAAATCTCTTACGGGTACTGGGATTAAAACCTCTGGCGATGAATTCCATATTGGTGGGGTGCAATTAGGGAATATTTGGATTGGTGTCCAACCACCATTGGGGATACAAGGCGATCCGATGCGGTTAATGTTTGAGCGAGATTTAACACCTCATCCTCAGTATGCTGCTTTCTATAAATGGTTACAAAATGAGTTCCAAGCTGATGCTGTAGTCCATTTTGGGATGCATGGTACGGTGGAATGGTTGCCTGGTTCACCTTTGGGTAATACAGGTTATTCTTGGTCAGATATTTTACTGGGAGATTTGCCTAATCTATATATATATGCAGCAAATAACCCTTCAGAATCGATTTTGGCGAAACGTCGCGGTTATGGGGTGTTAATTTCTCACAATGTACCGCCCTATGGTCGTGCAGGTTTGTATAAAGAATTAGTGATATTGCGAGATTTAATTGCAGAATATCGCGAAGATCCACAGAAGAATTATGCTCTCAAGGAAGCGATTTGTAAAAAAATTGTTGATTCTGGTTTAGATGCAGATTGTCCGTTTGAAGATGCAAAGCGTTTGGGTATTCCTTTTACGCCAGAGAATGTGCGGATGTTTAGCGCCCATGCTTTTAATGATTATTTGGTGAAATTGTACGAGTATTTGCAAGTTTTGGAGAGTAGGTTATTTTCTTCTGGGTTGCATACCTTGGGGGAAGCGCCGGATGAGGAGGAGATGGCGGCGTATTTGGAAGCATATTTTGGGAACGAACCGCCAATAGATCAGGGACGCCAACAGGAAGAGTTACAGATTAAAGATTTATTAAAAAAAACTAGTGATGAGTTGACGAATTTGTTGCGGGGTTTGAATGGGGAGTATATTCCACCTGCGCCTGGTGGTGATTTGTTACGGGATGGGCCTGGTGTGTTACCGACGGGAAGGAATATTCATGCTTTAGATCCTTATAGAATGCCTTCTCCGGCTGCATATGAGAGAGGAAGGGAAATCGGTCAACAAATTATTGCCCAACATTTGCAGGAACATAGTAAGTATCCGGAGACTGTGGCGGTGATGTTGTGGGGTTTGGATGCGATTAAAACCAAGGGTGAGTCTCTGGGGATTCTTTTGGAGTTGGTGGGGGCTGAACCTGTGAAAGAGGGAACGGGGCGAATTGTGCGTTATGAGTTAAAGCCTTTAGCACAGGTGGGACATCCCCGGATTGATATTTTGGGGAATTTGTCGGGGATTTTCCGCGATAGTTTTGTAAATGTGATTGAATTGTTGGATGATTTGTTTCAACGGGCAACTGAGGCTGAGGAACCAGAAGACCAGAATTTTATTAGAAAACATGCTTTGGCTTTGAAAGCGCAGGGTGTGGAGAATGTTTCAGCTAGGTTATTTTCTAATCCGGCAGGTGATTTTGGTTCAATGGTGAATGAGCGTGTGACTGATGGTAACTGGGAATCTGGCGAGGAGTTGGGAAATACTTGGCAAAGCCGCAATGTGTTTAGTTACGGTAGACAAGATCGGGGTCAAGCAAGACCGGAAGTATTAACACAGTTGTTACAAACGAGCGATCGCATTGTGCAAGAAATTGATTCGGTAGAATATGGTTTAACCGATATTCAGGAATATTATGCTAATACGGGTGGTTTGAAGAAGGCGGCGGAAAAAATTGGTGGTAAGAAAGTAACTGCTAGTTTTGTCGAAAGTTTCTCGAAAGATACTACACCCCGCAAGTTGGATGATTTGTTACGAATGGAGTATCGCACTAAGTTGCTAAACCCCAAATGGGCGGAAGCAATGGTTAATCAAGGTTCTGGTGGTGCGTTTGAAGTTTCTCAACGAATGACAGCGTTGATTGGTTGGGGCGGTACTACTGATTTTACTGACAATTGGGTATACGATCAGGCAGCAGATACTTATGCTTTAGACCCAGAAATGGCAGAGAAGTTGCGAAAAGCTAACCCGGAAGCATTTAAAAACATAGTGGGTAGGATGTTGGAAGCCCACGGACGGGGTTTTTGGCAAGCTAGTGAGGATAAGTTACAAAAGTTACGAGATTTGTACGAGTTGACAGATGAAGAGTTAGAAGGAGTGACGGTTTAAATTTCAAAAGACTTGAGTAGAGGTGCTTTTTTATTGCATAGTAGTGAAGCAATAGACCTCTTGCACAGATATAAAGGCGCTAGGTGTTTTTTAGCGCCTTTCTTAAATTTGTCCTGTCGTTATATTCAAATTGATCCATGACATCTGAGCCATCAGCTATTCAATGGGTGATTGAGCGCAGCAAAATCATCGATATCATTGTAGGTATCGCAAATGCAATGGATGCCAAAAATTGGCACAGACTCCGCAAATATTTAGCAGACGAAATTTATATTGATTATTCGGAATTTCGAGGAGAATTGCCACAACAAATTAAGGCAGAAGCATATGTACAACAGCGGGTAGAGGGACTCACTGGGTTAAAGACTCTGCATATCAGTACCAATCATGAGATAGCAGTTAACAAGGACTATGCTCAGTGTCAATCAGCGTATCGTATTTATCGATTTGATCCTAACTGTGAATCAGAGCAAGATCGACTTGATACAGCGGGAAATTACGAGCATCAGTTAATTCAAGTCGAGGGAGAATGGCGAGTTAGTGCAATTAAGCAAACTGTGGTGATCATAAGTGGCAATCGTCGAATACACAGAGGGCTGTGCGACTCATAATCGTGTTGAAAATGTACAGTAGAAGGTGTTGCAGTGCAACGTCTCTACATGCCCAAAATGATCACGAAAAATCTATCTGCGTCCATCGGTGGTCGATGTCTAAAACATATACTTGTTGTCATCAATCCAAAATCTAAAATCTAAAATCGAATGACAATAGCTGGAGTAAAAATCATATTAGTAGAACCAGCTGGCCCGTTGAATGTGGGGTCTGTAGCACGGGTAATGAAAAACTTTGGACTAAATCAGATGGTGTTAGTAAATCCCCAATGTGATCCTTGGGGAACACAAGCCAGACAGATGGCGGTTCATGCCCAAGATGTTTTAGATGCGGCTGTATTAGTTGAGACATTACCTGCCGCTTTGCAAGGATGCAAAAGAGCGATCGCCACAACTGGTGTTGTTCATGATTGGGATGCACCACTAGAAAATCCTCAGACAGCACTACCCTGGTTATTAGAAGATATAGGACAACCCGCAGCGTTGATTTTTGGTAGAGAAGACCGGGGGTTAAGTAATCAAGAATTAAACTATGCCCAGCGCTTTGTCCATATTGACACTAGTTCCAGTTATTCTTCACTCAATTTAGCTACAGCTGTGGCAATTTGTTGTTATGAATTGTCACTAAGTCAAGACACAGTAACACCAGGACACAGGAACACGGGGGAATTGTCTGCGTCCACATCTCATGCACCCGCCTCTTTGGAAAATGCGGCTGATTCCGAAATTGCACCTATAGAAATTGTGGAAGGATACTATCAACAATTAGAATCACTACTGCTCAAGATTGGTTATTTATATCCTCAGACAGCAGCCAGCCGGATGGAAAAGTTTCGGCAACTTTATAACCGCACTCAATTACAAAAGCATGAGGTTGCTATGTTACGAGGTATCTTGCGACAAGTAGAATGGGCGATCTCAAGCCACAAAAATCATGAAAAATTGTGACTTTTAAGTAGTAAATACGTAATTACCCCACAATTAGTAATTATGGCTTAAACTAAACACAAAAACATGACCAAAATGGAGGAGAATTCACTAAGTTAGTATTTCCAAGTAAATTAGTGTCTAGATATACTTAGTTGCTAGTAAAATTTGGGGGCAAATTTTGATTTTAAATCGACAGAAAAATCACTTCTGTCTTTCTCTTGTAGCGACTAAAGATATACTCCGCCCGATTTAGTTAAACTTTCATTACTAATTGCTAGATTATACACTTTACTATCACCATCATCAATTTTATGGAAACCAGAACAAATTTACCCGGTTTCTCACGATCTCAGCCAGTGAATGGACGCCAAAAGCCTATCCGTAAAGTGCAGAAATTGGGAAAAAGTCCAGCCAAATTATCTAGCCAACAACAACGTCCCCCTCAAGCTGGGACAAAGCTGACACGTGTCAAAGCAACTTCTGCTGCTACCCCTGTTGGTGTAGCGAAAAAGCGACCAAGCGTAGTAGTACCAGCAGCTGTTAAAGCTTTACCTGCCAAACCAGGACAAATTCCACCCTACAAGCCAAGCAATGCCAAAGTAAAAACTGTACGATCGCGCAAGCAAGCTTTGCCAAAAAAAGTCAGAACATCGCGAAAAACAAGGTTAAAGCCTATGGCGAGAACCATGCTATACGCCTTGCGATTATTAATAGTCGGAATTGGAATTGGTGCGATCGTCGGAACTGTATTATCAGTCCTAGATCCTGCAAATCAGATGACCACAACAGAGACATCACCTGATAATACCAAGTCAGGACAAGCACAAATCCAAGCTGTCCCCACTCCCACACCTGCTGCTGTTTTATCTTTATCGCAGGAAATTACTTCGTTAAAAACAAATGTGCAAAGCTTGGCTTCTGCTAACCCAAATCTCACACCAGGAGTATTTGTGGTGGATTTGGAAAATGGTAGTTATGTAGATATCAATGCTTCTGCTAGTTTTCCCGCAGCCAGTACGATTAAAGTCCCAATTTTATTAGCTTTTTTCCAGGATGTAGATGCAGGTAAAATCCGTCTGGATGAAATGCTGACCATGGAAAAAGAAATGATGGCTCTTGGTTCTGGAGATATGCGGTATAAACCAGCCGGAAGCCAATTCAAGGCGCTGGAAGTCGCTAATAAAATGATCACAATCAGCGATAATACAGCAACCAATATGTTAATAGCCCGGATGGGTGGTATCGAAGCTTTAAATCAGCGTTTCCGGAGTTGGGGTTTAAATACTACAGTCATTCGTAATCAATTACCTGACTTAGATGGTACAAATACAACTAGTCCCAAAGAATTGGGGAATTTGATGGCGATGGTCAGTCAAGGCAATTTGATCAGTATGACATCGCGCGATCGCATCTTGGAAATTATGCGTAATACTGTCAGAAACCAACTTTTACCAACAGGGTTAGGACAAGGTGCAACAATTGCCCACAAAACAGGTGATATTGGCACTATGTTGGCAGATGCTGGTCTGGTAGACCTCCCCACTGGTAAACGCTACATAGTTGCTGTCATGGTTAAACGCCCTAATAACGATCCCAGTGCTGAAAAACTCATTGGTTCGATCTCGAAGGCTGCTTACCAACAATTTACCCAAACTACCCCCAGCGTCCAAACTCCTGCACCGACTCCTACGCCAACTGCTGCACCAAGTATCACTCCCAACCCAATCCCAACGACTAGGTATCAGCCACCGTTGACGACTCCGACTGCACCACTACCAACAATTACTCAACCCACAACCAATTATCAGCCATATCCACTGATCACTCCGCCCTTACCTAACACTGTAACTAGTCCTCTACCTCCAACAGGTTATCAGTATCAACCACCACTAACAAATCAGCCGCCGTATTATTATTATCCTCCTTCCACCTATCAAAGGTAATTGGTCATGGCATCTGCAACACCCACGATTCAATTTTTTAATGGTATTTATGAAGAATTAGGTAACGTTAGTTTGCGACGTGGTCGTTCTGGTAAGCGTATTGTTTTGATGATCTTTAACCAGTTGAAAGCCCTAGAAGGATTCAATAGTTTCACAAAACAACCGTTAAATTCTATGCTGTTAAGCGACGAAGAAGGCGAACTCAGGATCACACCTTCGTCTGTACAATTTATTTTTGGTGGTGCAGAGGGGGATGAGTTGCACAGAGTAGAGTGCAAACTAGAAATTGAACAAGACGACCATTGGGAAAGATTTATGAGATTTATGCATCGTTACGCTGAAGCAAATGGTATGGCCTATGGTGAATCCCCACTCACTGAAACTTAGGTATTAATGGACTCAAGTATCCACCAATCGCGACTTTCGCCAAATCGCCAAAGATGGGGCTAAACTTCTGATCATCGAGCGATCGCCTGCTATCAAAATTAGACTAGCACAGGTAGGCACAAATAACGCTACCATACCCTCCAAGAAGCCGCTCCGCATCTACAAAATGGCTGAAAAGCTCAAATAAAATAAGCTTTCTTTCTTTTGGCTTGTTGTACTAGTTGCTTACAAGTAGTAATGGCAAGCTTGATCATTAATTCTGGCATAGCCACAACTTTGGACTCAAAGGAAATTTTGTAGTACATCGAAAAAGGTTCTAGGAATGAATGTAAACATTTTGCAGTAGAATGAGTCCTTTAGAGAGAGGAGGGCAAAAAGTGACTCGGGTCATCATAGTGCGTCATGGTCAAAGCACGTATAATACTGAGAAGCGTATTCAAGGGCGCACCGATGCGTCTACATTAACAGAAAAAGGTTGTGATGATGCCAATTTAGTTGGTAAAGCCCTCAGTAATATTCCATTCAATGCAATTTATAGTAGTCCTTTACAGCGAGCCAAACAAACAGCAGAGATAATTTGGCGATCGCTAGAAAATAATTGTGATCAGTCTATTGTTCCTCAAACTTCTGATTTACTGCTAGAGGTTGATTTACCCTTGTGGGAGAAAATGCTTGCAGCAGAAGTAAAACAGAAATTTCCTGAAGATTATCGCATTTGGAAGGAATCACCCCATCAATTACAGATGCTTGTTCAAGACTCTGAGGGGAATAGCCGAGAATATAATCCTGTTTTATCTCTATACGAACAAGCACGGCAATTTTGGCAAGAAATTCTGCCCCGCCATCAAGAGCAAACTATATTAATAATAGGACATAACGGGATTAATCGGGCTTTAATCAGCACAGCGCTAGGAATTTCTCCATCTCGCTACCATTCTATTCAGCAATCTAACTGCAACGTCAGCGTACTGAATTTTGCGGGTGGTTTGACAGATGCAGTCCAGCTAGAATCCATGAATCAAACGCAACACTTGGGAGATATTCTCCCTTCTTTGCGACCAAACCATCAAGGTGTGCGTTTGTTGCTGATTCGTCATGGCGAAACCGAGTGGAACCGCCAAGGTAAATTTCAAGGTCAAATTGACGTTCCTCTCAACGATAATGGTAGGCTACAGGCACAAAAAGCTGCCGTATTTCTCAAAGATGTAGAACTTGATTTTGCCATCACAAGCCCGATGCTGCGTCCCAAGGAAACGGCTGAAATTATCTTAAATAACCACCAGAGTCTCAAGTTAGAATTGCAAGATGGTTTTAGAGAAATTAGTCACGGACTTTGGGAAGGAAAATTAGAATCAGAAATTGAACAAGAATTTCCGGGAGAATTGGAGCGCTGGCGAACAGTACCAGCCCAAGTACAAATGCCCGCAGGGGAAAATTTACAACAGGTATGGGAACGCAGTGTGTCAAGTTGGCAGTCTGTTGTAGAAACAGCATTGACAAAACAACTCCAAACTGGCATAGTCGTTGCTCATGATGCCACTAATAAAACTCTGCTTTGCCATATTCTAGGTTTATCAGCAGATAACTTCTGGAATTTTCGTCAGGGTAATGGTGCAGTCAGTGTTATTGACTACCCTTCAGGCTTGAATGGTATACCAGTGTTGCAAGCAATGAATATTACCACTCACTTGAGTGGCGGGGTGCTAGATAAAACCGCCGCAGGGGCGTTGTAAGAGTTTATGATATGACAAGTGAATTATTACAACAAGTACGGATTATTGACCCGGTTTCTGGCACTGACCAAGTAGCTGATGTGCTGATTGATGCTGGTTGTATCCAGTCAGTGGCGAATAGTATTTCTGATTTGCCACAAGACACTCACATCCAAGATTGTGGTGGATTAGTGTTAGGAACAGGGTTGATAGATTTGTATAGCCACTCCGGAGAACCGGGATTTGAAGAACGAGAAACCCTTTCTTCTTTACTACAAGGTGCTGCTGCTGGTGGCTTTACCAGAATTAACATCTTACCCGACACATCGCCAGTGATCGATAACCCGGCGGTGGTGGCGCAGTTTGGGGAGAAGATGCAAAGACACAGGGGACAAGGGGGACAAGGAGGACGAGACAGTTATTTTTCTTTGTTGTCTTCTCCTTCTCAATTGTCTGTTAGTTTTCCCCAACTCAACATCTGGGGTGCGATTACTCTAGATCTTGCTGGTAAGCAAATGACGGAATTGGCAGACTTAGCGACGGCTGGGGTAGTCGGTTTTGCTGATGGTCAGCCTTTGGAAAATACGGCACTGGTACGACGAGTATTAGAATATCTCCAGCCTTTGGGAAAGCCCGTGGCGTTTTGGTGTTGCGATCGCCAACTAAAGTCTAATGGAGTCATGCGCGAAGGTTCAGATTCGCTACGCTTTGGTTTATCAGGAAATCCTGCTGCTTCTGAAACCTCTGCGATCGCCACTTTGATCGAATTGGTAGCTGCAACGAGGACGCCAGTACATATTATGCGGGTTTCCACTGCTCGTAGCGTTGAATTGATCGCATCAGCAAAAAAGCAAGGCTTACCGATCACCGCTAGCACCACTTGGATGCATGTTTTACTTGACACAGAAGCACTTAAGAGCTATAATACTAACCTGTATTTAGAGCCGCCCTTGGGTAATCCGAATGATTTATTGGCGTTGCGCCAGGCAGTACGCACAGGTATTATAGATGCGATCGCTATTGATCACGCCCCCTACACCTACGAAGAAAAAACAGTAGCATTTGCCGAAGCACCGCCAGGAGCCATAGGTTTAGAGTTAGCACTACCTTTGTTGTGGCAACATTTAGTAGAAACTGGTGAATTTAGCGCCCTACAATTGTGGCAAGCATTGAGTAATCGTCCGGCGGAGTGTCTAAAACAGAATTTGAGCGCGATCGCTCCTGGACAAAAGGCAGAATTAACATTATTTGATCCTCAGCAAAGCTGGAAAGTTGACGGACAAAATCTTCGTACCCTCTCACAGAATACCTCTTGGTTGGGACAACAGTTGACAGGTAAAGTAGTGAAAATCTGGATACCTTAGATAATTATTGGATAGGGATAGATGCCGGAACTCAAATAGAATGGTTATGAGAAAGTAGGTTGAAAACCCTAAAGACAAAGTTGCTCAATTAAATTTGAACTCAACGAAAGTCACAGGCGATCGCTTCTCAAAAAAAACCGAGTTACTGAATCGGGGGTTAGCAGTGCAACAGGAAAATATCCAAGAATCTAGTTCTCATCATCAATCTACTGTGAAATTGAGTTGGGTTCACCAAGATTTAGCGCATTTGCGACCTTTTATTCGCAGCACTATCAAATTATTCAAATTAGGCGAAAAAGCTAGTAACCCGGAAATCTTAGTACAAGAAGTGCTGGCGTGGACAAGCGCTCAACCTTTTCTTACTCAAAAGGTTTGTCAATTGCTGTGCAATTATGAAAATTATATTACTGCTGGTGAAGAAGCAGCCGTAGTTGAGCAGTTAATACAAAATCATTTGATCGCAAATTGGGAAACTCAGATAGCTGCTGAACATTTACAGACAATTCATGATGGTTTGGTTTTTAATCTAAGATGTGATTCGATATGGTTGCTGCGATTGTATCAGCAACTTTTACAAGAAGGAGAATTATTAGTTCACGATAATCTAGTTCAAACAGAGTTGTTGAATTTAGGATTAGTCGTTAAACAAGAAAATAAATTAAGAATATCAAACCGCATTTATCTATCTATTTTTAATTTGAATTGGGTCGATCAAGAATTGGGACGTTTGCGACCCATGATTCACAACACTACTAAATTATTTAAACTAGATAAAAAGGCAACTCATCCAGATCTTGTACTCGAACAAGTATTGTTTTGGACAAGCGCTCAGTCTTTTCTAACCCAAAAAGTTTGCCAATTGCTCTGTGACTATGAAAATTTTATTGCTGTTGGTAGAGAAGCAGCCGTAGTTGAGCAGTTGGTGCAAACTCATTTGATTGCAAATTGGGAAATTCAAATAGCTGCTGAACATTTGCAAGCAATTCAACAAAATCTAGTCAAAAATCAATTTTGCAATCCTGTACAACTGCTAAGACTATATCAGCAAATTTTGCAACAAAGAGAATTACCACCTCAAGACAACCCAGTCGAAACAGAGTTGTTGAACATAGGATTAATAGTTAAACAAGACAATAAATTAAAAGTAGCCAATCGGATTTACCAATCTGTTTTTAATTTGGATTGGATCAATCAAGAATTAGAGCAATTACAACCTTTGATCCAAAACACAATTAAAATTTTTAATTTAAATGAGAAATCTAGTAACCCAGAAATCTTAGTGCAAGAAGTGCTGATGTGGACTGCTTCTCAGCCTTTTCTGACTAAAAATGTTTGTCAATTGCTGTGTGAACATACAACTTTGATTACTGCTGGGGAAGAAGCATTCACAGTCCAACAATTGGTGCAAACTCGTTTGATTACAAATTGGAAAACTCAGATAGCTGCTGAACATTTGCAAATAATTTACGATGATTTAGTTAGCAATCAAAGATGTAATCCAATATGGTTATTGAGATTGTATCAGCAAATCTTGCAAGAAGGAGAATTACCGCCTCAAGACAATCCAGTCGAAACAGAGTTATTGAATATAGGATTAGTAGTTAAACAAAACAATAAACTAAAAGTAGCCAACCGGATTTACCAATCTGTTTTTAATTTAAGCTGGGTTGATCAACAGTTAGCAAATATGCTTGAGGTTCCATCTGCAATCAACTCTAATATTACTTCTAAAAAATTTTTTCCAGCATTTGCTATGCTTGAAGCTAGGAATTTAATTTCCAATCCCAGAAGCATTATTCTGAAAGTTATTTGGGTGTTACTAGCAATAGCTGGATTTAGCGCCCTTTCCTTCAATATTTATAAAAATATAGAGATAAATATTATTTTCCAAGAAGGTAATGAACTTTTTAATCAAGGAGAATATAAAAAGGCGATCGCTAAATATGACAAACTTCTAAACATCGATAGCAACTACTATCAAGCTTGGACTAACCGAGGTTATGCACTCGCTGGTTTACAAGAATATAACAAGATGTTAGAGTCCTGCTCTACAGCTACAATTATAGAACCAAAAGCTATCTATGCTTGGAATTGTCAAGGGGAAGCACTATATAATCTCCAACAATACTATGAGGCGATCTCTGCTTTTGATTCAGCCTTGACTCTTGATACAAAAGACCCTGTATTCTGGATTAATAAAACTGAATCATTATTAGCATTAAAACAATTTGATACAGCGCTGATCACTATTGATGAAGCAATTCACCTGCTGCAAGAAAAACAAAAACTTAATAGCCAAGAAAATATTGCCAGAGAATTAGCAATTGCTTTTAGTCATAAAGGTAAGGTGTTATGGCAAAAAAAACAATATGGAGAAGCGCTTGCTGCTTTTGATCAAGCTTTAATCAACGATCCAAAATATTTTACTGCTTTGCGGGGACGGGGTTTAGCGTTCCAAGGTTTAAAGCAGTACAAACAAGCGATCGCTCAATTTCAAGAAATGTTGACTCTATCTCGCCTAACAGATGCTCAAAAAGCAGAAAGTTTGTATTACCTGGGAATTACTTACTGTCAGTCTTCCCAAGCTGATGAAGGACTTGCTGCTCTTGAAGCAGCTCTCAAACTTAAGCCAGACTACCAAGCAGCAGAGCAAGCAAAAAGCAGTTGTACTCGATAATTTTTAAAATCGCAACCACCGAGGTCTGATATCAGTGTAAATTTTACCAACAGTCCTAGAATCAGGGGGTTGTGATTGCTTAAAATCTGAACCAAGCATCTGGTATAACGCTTGAGAAGAATTCACCTTTCCATCAAGGGCAAATAATACCTGAGCGCTGTAATGGTTGCAACCAATACCCCTGCGTTCTACAGCACAAATCACAGGTTGAGCGTTGGATTTGTCGTTGGTGAGGTAGTTGGCACGGCCTGTTTGATATAGTGCTTGCAAAGTCTTGGCTGTTTTCTCGCAATTTTGCACCGCAGCTTGGGATGAAAAATATTCAGGTAGGAAACTGAGAATTTTTAAATCATTTGCGCTTTTTTGCTCGGAAAAGCTAGCAACTACCGTAGGTGTAGCAGTATCTGTCTTACACGTCACCTTCATAGTAGATGCAACTTTGCTGGGTTGAGCAACTACTGCTAAGGCAGGAGATGCGAGTATGGAACTCATTCCCAATATTGTTACCCAATATAGGTGTTTGTTCATAAAGTTGCTTCCTTAAATCTTGACTAAAAATTTAGTCTTAATATACTATTTTTTAGTTAATTTTACTTAAGGACTAAATAAAAAGTGAACTGAAATAAGTTTCAATTATCTTCATCTGTATAATTTTATTTTTAAAGATGAAACAGTTGGCTCAACGTCTTTTATTTAATCTAAATACTGCTATTTGCTGTATATTTGCTAGTAGTCTAGCTCAAGCGCAAATTTCGCCAGATGGAACTTTACCAACTAGCGTAAATCAAGTTAATAACAGCTTTGAAATTACTGGAGGAACACAAGCTGGTAGTAACTTATTCCATAGTTTTAGAGAGTTTTCTGTACCTACGGGCAGCGAAGCTTTTTTTAAAAATAATGCAAATACTAATAGTATTGTTAACATCATCAACCGAGTCACAGGTGGCTCAATTTCAAATATTGATGGATTAATAAAAGAAAATTATGGGGCAAATTTAATTTTGATTAATCCTAGTGGGATTAATTTTGGACATAATGCCCAATTAAATATAGGTGGTTCTTTTTTAGGAAGTACAGCTAATACTATTAAATTTGCTGATGGGACAGAATTTAGTGCTACTAATATTCAAAATTCACCATTATTAACAATTAGTGTGCCAGTTGGTTTGCAATTTGGTCAAAATCCAGCAGCAATCAATGTCCAAGGTCAAGGTCACAATTTAGCCGTTGAAAGTCAAATTTTCTCACCGTTTACGAGGGGCGATACTACGGGGCTGAAAGTACAACCCGGTCAAACTCTAGCTTTAGTAGGGGGGGATATCACCTTAGATGGTGGTGTACTCGTAACCGAAGGAGGACGAATTGAATTAGGTAGTGTGGGTGGAAATTCTTTCGTTAATCTTGCTGCTAATTCTGGTCAAGTTTGGAGTTTGGGCTATACAGGAGTGCCTAGTTTTAAAGATATTGACATGCGATCGCGCGCCATTACAGATACCAGTGGAGTTGGTAGCGGTTCTATCCAGTTACAAGGCAGAAATATTACACTTCAAGATGGATCAGCCGTATTAATTCAAACCCAAGGGACACAATCAGCAGGAAACATCAACGTTAATGCATCTGAATCTTTAAAATTAATTGGTACCACACCAGATGGACAAATTTCTACCAATATATTTACCGAAACCATTGGAGATGGCAAAAGCGGAGACATCAATATTACTACCCCGCGCTTAGTAGTTCAAGATGGGGCGGTCATATCTGCTGCTACTTACACCCCTGCACCAGGTGGGAATATCAGTGTAAATGCTGCTGAATCATTGGAAGTAATTGGATATTCATCAGTAAATCCCAATCGTTTTAGTACGATTTCGGCTGCAACCTACGGTGCTGGAAATGCGGGAACACTCACAGCTTCAACCAAACGCGTCACAGCCACAGGTGGAGGTAACATTGCATCGATCACAGCTGGAACTGGTTCAGGCGGAAACGTAGTTGTAAATGCATCTGAATTAGTCGAACTAGTTGGCTTCACCCCATTTGTCTTTGCACCTAGTCAAATCACTGCTGGAACAGGCGGCCCCGGAGCCGCAGGTAACGTGATGATTAATACTCAGCGTTTGATAGTCAAAGATGGAGGTAGGGTAGATGCTTCTACTTTGGCAAGTGGTTCAGCCGGAAGTATCACAATCAACGCCAATGATTCAATAGAAGTGAGTGGCACAGTACCAGGATCTGTCAATCCTAGTCTGATCGTCTCCTCTGCCAACATAGTTGATCCTACTTTGCAGCAATTATTAAGACTGCCTCCCTATCCCTCTGGAGCCTCTGGTGATGTGACAATTAACACAGGTAAATTGAATATTACAGACGGCGCTCTCATTACAGCAAGCAATAGTGGGTCGGGAACCTCTGGAAACATCAGAATTAATGCTCGTTCGGTTTTTCTGGATAACGGAGCAAGTATCACATCGGAATTGGGTACAGCAAATGCAATAGGACAGCCTGCTATTTTTTCCCCTATAAGTTTGCCAGGTCTCAAAGGTGGGGACATTGCAATTTCAAGCCAGCAATTAGATCTCCGGGGTGGGGCTAAAATATCCACTAGCACCTTTACGAATGCAACAGGCGGCAATATCAATGTGAATGCCCCTGAATCAGTGCAAGTGTTTGGAGTTTCACCCATTAATCCTGCATCGCAGAGCTTGATTAGTGCTTCAACTTTCGGTTCTAGCAATTCCGGAAATGTGACTGTTTCAACAGGGCGACTAAGTGTTTTTAATGGCGGATTAATCACCGCCGGTACCTTTGGAACTGGTTCTGGGGGAGATGTCACCGTTAATGCAACTGAAGCAGTAGAAGTTATTGGAGTAGAACCATCCCGGTTTTTACCAAGCATCGTCGGAGTTTCAACATTTAATGCTGGAAATGCTGGCAACTTGACCATCACCGCACCTAAAGTAGTAGTTCGGGATGGTGGCAAAATTGATGCTTCCACTTTTTCGACGGGTTCCGCAGGAAATGTTACCATCAACGCACCCGAATCTGTAGAGGTGACTGGCACGAACCCAGGGAGTCGCAATTCCAGTGTCATTAGCTCCGGAGCCACTATTGAGAATGAAACCATCCGACAGATTCTTCGAGTGCCTCCTGTCCCAAGTGGAGCCTCTGGAGATGTAATAATTAACACGGGCAAATTGAGGGTTACTGATGGAGGGTTGGTGACAACCAGTAATCAAGGTACAGGAATATCGGGAGACATCAAAATTAATGCTCAGTCTGTTTTTGTTGATACTGGTGGTGGCATTACATCAGAATTGGGGGGAACCTCCAGAGGAGGACAGCCTACTTTCTTTTCTCCTTTCACCGTTGGAGGTGACATGGGCGGAGATATTGATATTTCAGCCCAGCAGTTAATTCTTCAGGGAGGAGCTGGTATTTCAACTGCTACCTTTACGAATTCAGCCGGTGGTAATGTCAATGTGGATGTTTCAGGCTTAGTGCAAGTAGAAGGGTTTGCAACCTTCAATCCCAGGGTGCTGAGTTTAATCGGTAGTTCTACGTTTGGTTCTGGACGCTCAGGAAATGTCAATATTTCCACTGGAAAATTGCAGGTTCTGAATGGGGCTAGGATAGGTGCTGGTACTTTTGGAAGTGGCTCTAGTGGAAACAGTACGATTAATGCTACAGAATCAGTACAAGTTATTGGCAAAGAACCAAGCCAACTAGTAGGCAGCTTGATCGGTGTTTCGACGCTGAACATTGGTAATGGTGGTGACTTGACAATCAATACACCAAAACTGATTGTCCAAGATGGTGGTAGAGTTGATTCTTCAACTGCTGCTAGCGGTTCAGCAGGAAATGTTACTATTAATGCCTCTAAGTATGTTGAGGTAAATGGTACATCTAGTTTGATCAGTGCTGGTGCAAATATTGAGAGTGAAGTTGCCCGACAAATTTTTAGACTACCGCCTGTACCAAGTGGAGCATCTGGTGATGTGACAATTAACACACCAAGATTAAGTATTAAAAATGAAGGCCAAGTGAACGCTAGGAACGAGGGAACAGGTAATGCAGGCAGTGTCAGAATCAATACCAACTCTACTTTTTTGGATAATAGAGGTAGCATCACAGCAGCAACCACATCTGGTGAAGGTGGTAATATTTTCTTGCAGACAAATTCCTTAGCCATGCGTCGTGACAGCCAGATATCTGCGGAAGCAGGCGGCAGTGGTAATGGTGGTAACATCACAATTACAGGCTTTAGTCCGGCTGATTTTGTGGTGCTACTGGAAGGCAGCAAAATCACTGCTAATGCATTTCAGGGTATGGGAGGAAATATCAGTATTAATACACAAGGTTTGTTTGTTTGCCCAGAATGTCAAATTAGTGCTAGTTCTCAGTTGGGAGTAGATGGCCAAATAGAAATATTGACACCGAATACTAGTACAAATCAAGAAGTTCTTGACTTACCGCAGGAGATTACTAAACCCGAAGAAATCGTAGCACAAGTTTGTCCGGCTGAGAAAAAACAGGGGCAAAGTGAGTTTATCATCACTGGGCGGGGAGGATTGCCACCTCGACCAAGCGAACCACTCAGTAGTGAAGCCTTACTGAGTTTTGAATCTTACCCTGCACAAGCAGAAAATATTTCTGGTAGAGCGATCGCCACCAAAACCAACCAAACGCAGCAGTTACCACCAATCGCCAGAGGTTGGTATGTAAACTCTAAAGGTGCAGTCATCCTCACATCAGCTACCCCCACATCTTCTCCCTACAGTGCTGGATTAAGTTCATCCTCATGTCATGCTAATTAGAAAGAACTCACCAAGACGTAAAGAGGTGGGAATAGGGGGACGCAAAGACAGAAAAATACAGGGACAAAAATTCTCTTCATCTACCAATCTCATTAACTTCATTCCCCTACTGTCTCTACTCTTTACTACATCCTCTGCTTGGGGACAGCCGATCAATCCGGTGACGCCAACACCAGAACAACCCCAACCTCAGCCTTTACCATCTTTAGAAAAACCACTCCAGGTTCCACCTATAGCACCACCAACCCCTGACGAAATCCAGAATGTACCAGGGACAATTGTCGTGCAAAAATTTGAGTTTATCGGCAGTACAGTTTTTAGTCAACAAGAGTTACAGCAGGCGACAGCTAATTTTGTCGGTAAGTCAATCACTTTTGCGGAATTACTGCAAGCTGCAAATCAAATCACTCAACTTTATCTGCAACAGGGGTATATTACATCTGGAGCCTACATACCCAGTCAAGAGATCCAATCGGGGAACGTCAAAATTCAGGTATTGGAAGGTAGCCTAGAAGACATCAAAGTCAACATCATCAAAGGGCGATTAAGTTCCAATTATGTGCGCGATCGCATTGCTGTGGCTGGTTATAAACCACTGAACATCAATCGCCTACAAGAATCACTACAATTGTTACAACTCAATCCCCGGATTGAAAGATTAAATGCCGAACTCACAGCTGGCACTAAACCCGGTACTAATCTATTAGAAGTAACAGTTGTTGGGGCAGATACTTTTAATACCCGCCTGATTTTAGATAACCAGCGTAACCCCAGCATCGGCAGTTTTGAACGTGGTATTGACATTTCAGAAACTAGTTTGTTGGGGTTAGGAGATGAATTTATTTTTGGTTATCGCAACACCGATGGTAGCAACAGGTTTGAGGGTAGTTATAACTTCCCAGTCAATCCCCGCAATGGCACTATTGGTTTCACCTACCGGATCACCAATAACAAAATCATTGAAGCACCTTTCGATAACTTGGATATTAAAGTAGACTCTCGTGAGTATGAATTCACTTTTCGTCAACCAGTCATTCAAAAAGCAACCCCCAAACTCAGTCAAGAACTTGCTCTTGGTTTTGGTTTTGCAAGACGAGAAACCAACTCCTCTATTCTCGGAGAAGACTTTCCTGTTTTCCCAGGAGCAGATACCAATGGAGAAACCCGGATCTCAGAATTAAATTTCACTCAAGAATGGCTACAACGTGGTAGCCAAACTGTATTAGCTGCAAATTCTGAAATTAGCTTGGGTATCAATGCTTTTAATGCCACTGTTAGTGATGATGAGCCGGATAGCCAATATTTAATCTGGCGGGGACAAATGCTGTATTTGCGCCGCTTGGCACAAGCAACATCTAAATCAACTATCACTCCTAGCCTGCTAGTGCGTTCCAGCATACAACTAGCCAGCGATTCTCTAGTTCCCATTGAGCAATTTAGTATCGGCGGTCTCACAACCGTACGCGGCTACCGTCAAGATGTTTTAGTTACAGACAATGGCATCGTTACCTCCGTAGAAGCACGAGTACCAATCTTCCAGACACCACAAGCCAAGAGAAGTTTACAAATCGCACCATTTATTGATTTTGGCATCGGTTGGAACACAGGTAGAGACAGTCCAGATCCAAACACCTTAGTTGGGTTGGGATGCGGTTTACTCTGGCAGATGGGAGAAAATTTTTCCGCCCGCTTAGACTGGGGTATTCCCTTAATAAATATTCCAAATTCAGAGGGTAGAACATGGCAAGAAAACGGCGTGTATTTTCAATTGGAATACAAACCGTTTTGAAGAGGGGAAAGATGATTGAAATTTTTTCCGGTTTCAAACCAGAACTCTCAGGGTTCAAACTAGAACTTTCAGGGTTCAAACTAGAACTTTCAAGGTTCAAACCAGAATTTTCCGGTTTCAAACTAGAATTTTCCGGTTTCAAACCAGAACTTTCAAGGTTCAAACTAGAATTTTCCGGTTTCAAACCAGAACTTTCAGGGTTCAAACTAGAACTTTCCGGGTTCAAACTAGAACTTTCAAGGTTCAAACCAGAATTTTCCGGTTTCAAACCAGAACTTTCAAGGTTCAAACCAGAATTTTCCGGTTTCAAACCAGAACTTTCAAGGTTCAAACCAGAATTTTCCGGTTTCAAACTAGAATTTTCCGGTTTCAAACCAGAATTTTCCGGTTTCAAACCAGAATTTTCCGATTTCAAACCAGAACTTTCAAGTGATAAATAATATAAAAAGAGCATGAAAATCTATTCCCCAATTCCCGATTCCCGAACGCGAGTGCGTCTCCTCTGGAGAATCCCCAATCCCCGATCCCCAATCCCTAACCAGCCAATTCTGCTGCTGCTTGTCGCATCATTTCTTCTCGTGATGTATCTCCAATTTGGCTAGCGATCGACCAATAGTGACCAAAAGGATCAATTAATCTGCCATAGCGATCGCCCCAAAACATATCATCTAGAGGCATTGTTTCTGTTGCACCTGCACTGATAGCACGATTAAACCAAGCGTCTGCATCATCGACTTGTAAATGAATCGTCACAGGAGAACCGTTAAGAGTTGCAGGTGACTGTAGTCCATATTCAGGAAATTCATCATTTAAAAATATCACTGAATTCCCAATTTCTAATTCGGCAAACATAATTCCATCACCTGTCAAAGAAGGCATACTATATTTCTCCACCGCGCCAAAGGCTGCTTTGTAAAATTCAATTGCTGCCTTAGCATCACGAACAGTCAGGTGTGGAGTAATTATGCGAAACTCTGCCATTGCTTTTTTTCCTCGCAGATATGCAGTTCAGTTTCTTCAAACAAAGTATTTTAAAATGCTTGTACTATTTTTTCAGGATAATTACTGCCCGTTCGCTTATTTTGAGATAACAAAAGGAATTAATGCCTTGGTGGGTA